>JAUWYH010000049.1 GCA_030615975.1 Candidatus Aminicenantota bacterium | reverse complement strand
ACAGGAAAAGGAAAATCTCTAAAACGTTTCTTGGCAAAGAGTGGGATCTTCTCAGATGAGAATCTATCCTTTAAAGATGAAGAGAAGAGATAGTATTCATTGGAATGGTCAATTCGAGAGAGAGAAAAAAGCAGGTTCTTGAAATAAATCCCTACTCCTGTCTCTTCTTTAAGAAAAGGACGGACATCAAAACCGATTCGCATCTTGTTGGGATCAGACTTTAATAATTTGAATTTTCTTTATTCAGTTCATAAGAGACTCTACCTTTTTTCAAAAAAAAATTCAAATTATTAAAGTCTGGCCCCATATCCTCGAAAGGCTTGCTTCTTCCTGATGGCGGTGATATTATTTTGGCGAAAAAGAGAGTTATCATGTACTCGTGGAGGCATAGAATTGAATAAATACATACTGGTTCTGACAACTGTGCCCAATAAAGAAGTGGGCCAAAATATAACAAAAAATCTGCTTAAAGAAAGACTGGCTGCCTGTGTAACAATATCTGCTGCCTGCGAATCCCATTACTGGTGGCAAGAGGAAATTTCTCAAGAGCCAGAGTACATTCTTTTCATCAAAACAAGAAACACTCTCTTTATGGATTTGAAGGAAAAAATTCTAAAGCTTCATCCTTACGAAGTGCCAGAAATTATCGCTCTTCCCATTCTCCATGGTCACTCAAAATATCTGGACTGGATTGATAAAGAAACAAAAGGGAAACGTAAAGAGTAAAACGGTAAAAGTAAAAAGCTGTTTTCTTATTTAGAATTATTTATTTAATTTCTTCTGTTTTGCGACTTACGCTTTACGTTTCACGTTTTCCGTTTTACGCTTATGATCAAGCATATCTTCTTTGTGTTTTTTGAGCAACTTTAATCGTATTCAAATGGATAGCAACCGTATCTTCTACATCATAAGCATAACCTCCTGCAAAAAGGACAACCAGAGGAATATGAAGTTTACGAGCTTCTTCGATGACGAGCCCGTCTCTCTTCTTGAGTCCTTCTAAAGTCAGATTCAAACCTCCTAACTGGTCGTTTTTGTAAGGATCAGCTCCTGCAAGATAAAAAACAATATCAGGCCGAAATTCTTCATAGATTCGAGGAATATGAGAACCGAGCGAAGAGAGATATTTCTCATCTCCATCGCCAGACCATAATCCTATGTCTAAAGAACTGGAAGGTTTCTCAGCAGGGTAAATATCCATCTGATGAATGGAAAAGGTAAAAACATAATCTTTCTTAGAGAAGATAAAAGCGGTTCCGTTTCCTTGATGGACATCACAATCCACAACCATCGCCCTCTGGATCTTTCCCTCATGTCTCATTCTCTCCAAAGCAACAGCCACATCATGGACGACACAAAAACCTTCCCCATGATCAGGAAAGGCGTGATGAAAGCCTCC
This sequence comes from Candidatus Aminicenantota bacterium, assembly GCA_030615975.1. GTDB lineage: Bacteria > Acidobacteriota > Aminicenantia > Aminicenantales > Aminicenantaceae > JAUWYH01. The sequence goes on along the minus strand of JAUWYH010000049.1, from coordinate 7,572 downwards.
TCCAATATGAATGGCCAGTCCCTCCTCCAGAGCTATCTCTGCTGCAAGAATCGTCCCTCCTAAATGTAACAAGGCAAACTGCATCAGTTCAGGAGAATAGGGTAATTCCATAGTTAATATTTCAGATTGCGAAAGTATCCCTGTTTTCAGCTTTTTCAAATACTTCGAGGTATGGACTAAAAGAAGATCATCTTCTTTTGCAGGCTGTGGAGCCAGAATGTTTTCTTTTTTAGCTCCCAGGCGAAGGATTCTTTCATAAATGAGCCTGTATTTCTCTACAGGAAAAACATGATTTCCAAGGTCTAACATCCAATAATTTTCGCTGTAGACAAACTTGAAAGGGAATCTTTTCCTTCGGAAAATCCTTAGAAGTCCTTTTATACTAACCATTAAGGATAATACATATCAAAAAAAGGCAAAATGGTAAACCAATCATTGGGATCACCTAAAAATTTTCTTGAAGTTTGTCGAAAAATGAATTAGTTTTTAATTTTATAAAAGTTTTATTAAAAATTTCCTCACTTGAAAGGAATAATCAATGGGTTTAAAAAAATTTATTATCAATCTCGCCCCTACTCCCCTGGTCAGGCTTTTTGCCAGCCCTTATGTTGCAGGTGACAGCATTGAAGCAGCGATAGGCACCGCCCAAAAGTTTTGGGAAGAAAGACTTGTGTGCTCCACAATAGACCTGCTGGGTGAGGAGCTGGAAAGCGACGAGGAAGTCCAGTACATTGTCAATGTATACGAAAGACTTATCGAAACGCTGGGTCACCAGGATTATGCAACCATCTCCTTAAAGCCCACACAGCTGGGAAGCCACCGTGGCACAGAGCACTGTAAAAAAGTCATCGGGGGGATTGTCGCACGAGCAGAACAGAATAATATAAAAGTAACTCTGGATATGGAGGATCATTCCTTTACCGATATGACTCTGGATATCTTCCGTGCTTTGAATAAGGATCATCCGACTTTTGGGACCGTGTTGCAATCCCGTCTTTTTCGCACTGATGATGACATAAAATCCTTAAAAGGTTTGAACGCCCGCATCCGTATTTGCATTGGCATATACAATGAACCGAAGGATATAGCCCTCCAAAGCAAGCCTGAAATGAAGAAAAAGCTGCTTCAGCAGGTGGAACTTTTGTTTAAGGAAGGCCATTATCCTGAGATCGCTTCTCATGATGAAGCACTCATAATTGAAGCCGTCAACATTGCCGAAAAGTTGAATATGAAAAAGGATTTTTACGAAGTTCAGATGCTTATGGGTGTCCCGAAGCAATCCTTTCAGGATGAGCTTATTAAAAATGGGATCCTTGTTCGCCTTTATGTTCCGTTTGCGGAAAAATGGAAATATGCCATAGCCTACTGCAAAAGAAGACTGGCTGCAAATCCGGCAATGGCTGCTTACATTTTGAAGAATATTTTACATAAGACCGCTGGCAAGCATTAGCCGCAATAGAATAGGAAAGAAAACGTATCAGCTGATCAGTTGGATAATAACGGTTTCTACATACCACTTACTAATTTCTAATTACTCTCTTTCTCCTTCAGCGTGATCTGAGCCGCAGCCAAACGAGCTATAGGAACCTGATAGGCAGAACAGCTCACATAATTCAGCCCGATTTTGTGGCAGAAGAAAATTGAACGAGGATCTCCACCATGAACGCCACATATCCCGATTTTTAGGTCGGGTCGGGTTTGACGCCCCTTCTCAACAGCCATCTTCATAAGCTCGCCAACCCCTCCTGTATCTATTGTCTCAAACGGGTTATTCTTCCAGATTCCATGAGCCAGATAATAGGCAAGAAAATCAGCCCCATCATCACGTGAAAGACCATAAATTGTTTGGGTAAGATCATTGGTTCCGAAGGAGAAAAACTCTGCATCCTGGGCAATTTCATCAGCAGTAATAGCGGCTCTTGGAATCTCAATCATAGTTCCGACTGAATATTCAATCTTGACTTTATATCTTTCCATCACCTCCTCAGCCACTCTTTTTATTATTCTTTTCTGGTTGACAAATTCTTCCTTTATCCCCACAAGAGGAACCATGATTTCTGGACAAACCTTTTCCCTCTCCTTAGCTAATTGGCAAACAGCCTCAAAAATAGCAGTGACCTGCATCTCAATAATTTCGGGATAGGAAATTCCCAAGCGGCAACCTCTGTGGCCAAGCATGGGGTTAAACTCAGAAAGGGCTTTGACACGTTCCAGTAATTTCTCCAATTCCTTTATTTTTTCTGTCTGCTTGCTTCCCGAAGCCTTTAACACTGCTATCTCAACCATAAGATCTTCTCTGCGGGGCAGAAACTCATGAAGAGGGGGGTCGAGTGTACGTATTGTCACAGGATAACCTTTCATTTCTTTAAATAACCCGTAAAAATCTTTTTTCTGGAAGGGCAAAAGCTTTCTTAACGCTTTCCTCCTTTCCTCTTCTGTTTCAGAGAGAATCATTTCTTTAATGAAAGGAAGCCTTTCCTTTTCAAAAAACATATGTTCTGTCCGAGCCAAACCAATACCTTCTGCCCCAAAAGCAAGAGCCACCTTCGCATCCTCTGGAGTATCCGTATTCGCTCGAACTCCTAACTTTTTAATCTGGTCAGCCCAAAAAAGAAGTTCTATAAAATTCTCATAAATCTTAGATTCTTCAGGCTTTTTTTCTCCCCGGATAACCTGGATGATTTCAGAAGGCTGGGATGGAATTTGGCCGTGAAGTACTTCTCCTAAAGTTCCATCAATAGAAATCCAATCGCCTTCTTTAACTTGTGTTTTTCCCACTTGAAAAATTTTTTGTTCTTCATCGAACTTTATTTCTCCGCACCCGACTACAGAAGGCTTCCCCATCTGACGCCCAACCACAGCTGCATGAGAAGTCATCCCACCTGTGGCTGTAAGAATACCCTGGGAGGCACTCATTCCATGAATATCATCGGGAGATGTCTCTTCCCTCACCAGAATAACCTTTTTCCCCTCTTTCTTCCAGGCAACTGCATCATCGGCTGTAAAAACCACTTGCCCTGCTGCTGCACCAGGAGAAGCAGCCAACCCGCCAGCAAGGACTTCATACTTTTGCCTTTCCCTTGCATCAAATACAGGATGAAGTAGCTGGTTTAAAGCCTCAGGCTCGACCATCAAAATGGCCTGTTCTTTGCTAATCAAGCCTTCCTCAACTAAATCAACTGCAATCTTTACTGCAGCCTGTCCTGTTCTTTTTCCGCTCCGAGTTTGGAGCATGTAAAGATATCCTTCTTGGATAGTAAACTCAAAATCTTGAACATCTCTGTAATGCTTCTCTAATCTGTTGGTGATTTCTTTCAACTCTTTATAAGCAGAGGGCATTTCCTTCTCTAATGACTTAAGAGGAGAAGGTGTTCGAATGCCGGCTACAACATCTTCTCCCTGAGCGTTAAACAGATATTCACCATAGAGTTCTTTATCTCCAGTCGCTGGATTTCGAGTAAACCCCACTCCAGTCGCTGAGTTCTCGCCAAAATTGCCAAAAACCATCTGTTGGATATTGACCGCAGTACCTAGGTCATCTGGAATATAATTCAAACGTCGGTAGGTCACTGCTCTAGGATTGTTCCATGATTTAAAAACAGCAGAAATAGCCATAAGTAGCTGGTCTCTGACATTCTGTGGAAAATTCTTTCCTGAGTCCCTTTTGATTAGTCTTTTATATTCAGAGATAAGCTCTTCCAGAGCTTTCTCTGAGAGTTCAAAATCATACTCGATTTTCTTTTCCTTTTTTTTGTGCTTCAGAATTTCCTCAAACTTTTTTTTGGGAATCCCCATAACAACATCTCCAAACATATGAAGCAAGCGGCGATAGCAGTCCAAAACAAATCGTCTATCTTTGCTCTTTCGCGCCAATCCTTCCACAGTTTTGTCATTAAGACCAAGGTTTAAAACCGTATCCATCATCCCTGGCATAGAAAACTTAGATCCAGAGCGGACAGAAACAAGCAGAGGGTTTTCTTCGTCTCCAAATCCTTGTTGAGTCAAATCCGCCAGTCTTTCAAGATTTGTAAGTATTTCTTCCTCAGCATTGGCTGGAATTCTGCTCTCTGACTTGGCAAAAAGATTACAAACCTCAGTAGAAATAGTAAAACCTGGAGGAACTGGTAAATCAATTCCGACCATCTCAGCCAGATTTGCGCCTTTCCCTCCAAGGATATCCTTCATATCCTTGTTGCCTTCAACATGACCTTTGGCGAAAAAGTATACATGTTTTCTACTCATCTTCTTACTCCTTTTTAACTCCCTCAAGAATATACATACTATACCTGTAAAATTCAAGTGATATTGAGGTAACGTAAGCATCTCTTTTTCCGTGATGGAAAACAAAAATTTCACCGCATAAAATGAGCATAAAGTGAAGCAACTAGAGCAAAATAAAAAATGTAGGGCCCGATGCCCTCATCAGCCCTGATGAGAAGAAAGATGTAGGGCCCATTCCCCGAATGGGTCTAACAAGTGGGAAAAAAAGTGGGACAGCACGCTGTCCCCTTTTTTCTCAACGGAGCTAATGAGTTACGGAATTACGGTAATATCCCCTTTTTTCTGAAAAGTACAAAATGATCAGACTTTGAAAAAAATATATTTAAAGATAAAAACAACAGAACACAATCAGTTAATATCAATTTGTAATCCACTTTTTGGCTGAAGCTCCCAAAACATCCGCAATCTATATCGATTCCTCTCATGATGGTTACAACAATCAAGACCAAAAAAGCAGCTAAAAGAAGGGAAAGAATAAGAGCGCTTGCGTGTCGAAACAGACCCAAGATCAAAAAGACCCCGCTGATAACCTCGATCCAGGGAAGCATCAATGCTAGGAAAAAGGATATCCACTGAGGAAATACTCTGAAGTTGGCGATGGTCTCGGCAAATCCCAAAGGATCAAATATTTTTAAGAGCCCTGCCCAGATAAACACTCCACCCAAAATAATACGGAAGTAAAAAACAAGGTATTTATTTCCAATCATTTTCTATAGAGACGGGGAGTCCAGCTTGAACCCATTCTGTCCAGCCTCCAAAAAAAACCTTGATGGACTTAAAGCCCTGTGCATCGAGGAATTTCGCCAATTCCACGCTTGACTGGCACTCGCTTCCATCACAATAAACCACCAGAATTTCTTCAGGAGAAAGATCAAGCCGAGTTAGAATCTTTACCTCTTTATGTTGCTCAAACGGAATATTCAAGGCTCCCAAGATGTGCCCCACCAAGTAGTCCCCTTCAGGTCGACTGTCGATAAAAATAGTGTCTTTCGAAAAAAAAAGTTCTTCTGCCTCGGCGAGAGTGATAAAAGTGATAGATGGAAATTTCTCGGAAGAGAAGAAACTCTGCCTGAATTCTCCTTGAAAATATTTTTTAATGAGATGAAAATTCGCTCCCAGTCCAATGATTGAGCTTAAAATCAGGATGAAAACGATCTGCTGAACAAGCTTTTTTTGCGCCATTAAACTTAGATTAAAAGAGGCTCAGATATTTCTTAAGACCTTCCTTAAAAACTTCTATGGCTCTTCTCAAATCCTCCTCCTTGAGGACATAAGCTATTCTCACTTCATCTTTTCCCTTACCAGGAGAGGAATAGAAACCTTTGGCTGGAGAGACCATAACTGTCTCCTTATTAAGATGAAAATCCGTAAGCATCCATAAAACAAAATGTTCGTTATCCTTTATAGGCAGCCTGACGATGATATAGAAAGCTCCTTGAGGCTTACGAATCACAATTCCAGGAATATCTTTCAACCCCTCATATAAAATATCTCTTCTTTTCTGGTATTCTTCTCTCACTTCATTGAAATAACCTTTTCCCATTCGGTAGGCAGCAAGAGCAGCCTTCTGCTCTACTGAGGGAGGACAAAGCCTTGCCTGAGCAAATTTCAGAATGGACTGGTATAATTCATCATTCCTTGTGATGACAGCACCTATTCGAGCGCCACAGCAGCTAAAACGTTTGGAGATGCTGTCGACGACTATGACTCTATCCTTTACTTCCTCATATTCTAAGATACTCTTGTGTCTTTCACCATCGTAAACAAACTCCTTATATACCTCATCCCCGATCAAAAAAAGATCATGTTTTTTGACCAAAGAAACAACTCTCTCCAGCTCCTTCTCTGAGTAAACAGTACCTGTAGGATTATTGGGAGAACAGATAAGGATTGCCCTTGTTTTTGGAGTTATCCTCTTCTCTATTTCTTCTCTGGAGGGAAGGCGGAACCCATCCTCCACACTTAAAGTGAGAGGAGAAATTTTCACATCGGCAAAGGCTGCATACCCGTTATAATTGGTGTAAAAAGGCTCGGGAATGATGATCTCTTGGCCTGGATCTGCCACCACACTAAAAGAGAAATGGATGGCTTCAGAACCCCCTATAGTGATGATCACATTCTCAGAATTCAAAGGGATATTATAAAAGTTAAAATAGTCAGCAATAGCCTCTCTTAGCTCCAGGAATCCTTGAGCGGGCCCATAGCTAAGGACCTTTTCATCGTAGTCACGAAAGGCTTCCAAAACAGGTTGAGGAGTTGGAATATCAGGCTGACCAATATTCAGAAAATAAACATGAATTCCCTGTTCTTGAGCCCTGTCAGCATAAGGCTTTAATTTTCTTATCGGGGAGGGCTGGATTTTTTGACCCCTTTTGGATATATTCATCTATGTGTCCCTCCTGTATTGAATAATGATTTGGAAATTTGATTATTAACAGAAATATTAGACTGTTGTCAAAGTTTTTATTGCCATCGAGATGAGATTCTGATATTTTTTTCTCGGTAAAGAGAAACTCTATGATTAAAGATCCTCAAGCGCGAATATCTCATAAGGAAAGTTGGAGAGATTATTATCTCCTCTCTTTAGAATCTCCAAGAATTGCCCTTGAAGCTCACCCCGGTCAGTTTATAATGGTTCGTATTGGTCCTTATTCTTATCCTCTATTACGACGTCCTTTTAGCATCCATTCTAAAAATAAAAAGAGTATTCAGATATTCTTTCAAATAACGGGAGTCGGGACTTCACTTCTCAGTCAAAAAGAGATGAATGATTCTCTCGATATTTTAGGACCCTTGGGAAAAGGATTCACTATAGGACCGGAATTTAAAGAAAAAGAGGCGGTTGCAATCGGAGGTGGAAGAGGGATAGCCCCTATTTATTTTTTGGTCCAAACACTTCGATCCCAAGGGACATCAGTTAAACTCTTTTACGGAGGCAAGACACTTCGAGACCTCCCCTTAAAAGAGAAAATAGAGAGAAATGGATTCGATTTATTCTGTTCAACCGATGACGGTTCTTTCGGGTTTAAAGGCGTAGTCAGTGACTTTTTCGAGCAAGAACTTAATAAACTGAATCCATCTTTCATATTTGCCTGTGGTCCAGAACCTATGATGGAAAAAATTGCACTTTTCGCTCAGGCAAAAAAAATCCCGGCCGAATTCTCGCTCGAATCCATTATGGGTTGTGGAATTGGGGCCTGCTGGGGATGCGTAAGAAGAATAAAGAAAAATGAAAAACCAGAATGGCTCAAAACCTGCCAAGAAGGACCAGTATTTTCCAGAGATGAAATC
>JAUWYH010000126.1 GCA_030615975.1 Candidatus Aminicenantota bacterium | reverse complement strand
TACTGGGGTATAACTCGCTCTGGTTTTCCTGAATTCAGCGAGTTAGGTTGGATTTGACCGTTGATATTTTTTTGAATCAGGCAAGTTCCGCAAGAAGGGTTGTCAGAAATTTCCAGAATTTTTCAACAGAACCGATATGAACCCTTTCTTCAGGGGAATGAGGATGCTCGATGGTGGGGCCAAAGGAAATCATATCCATGCCTGGAAACTTTTCTCCGATGATTCCACACTCCAGACCAGCATGGACAGCACCTACCTCGGGCTGTTTCTGAAAAGTCTTTTGGTATATTTCTTTTAAGGATTTTAGAAGGGGAGATTCAAGATTGGGTGTCCAGCCAGGATATCCTTCAGGCTGATTGACTCGAGCTCCAGCAAGTTCCGAAAGAGCTGCGATTGTGTTTCGGGTGGCTTCGAGTGCTGATGATATAGAACTGCGGCTTGAGCATATGATTTGGGCATGGTCGGGATGAGTATGGATTATGGCAAGATTGGTCGAAGTTTCCACAAGGTTTTCCATTTCAGGATGCATGGCGATGGTACCATGAACAAGGCTGAAGAGGAAGTTAATCAAGGTTTTTTGAGATTGGAATGTGAGAGCATCTTCCTTTTCAGCCTCTGATTTTTCAAAGGAAAAATTTGCTTCTTTTTCTACTGCCTTGTATTCAAATTTTATTTTCTCAAACGCCTTTTGGAAAAAAGAGGATAAAGCGTTAAACTGCTCTGAGATAAGAAAAAGATCAGCCCACGCTTCACGGGGTATGGCATTTCTTTTGTTTCCTCCTTCCATGCGAACCAAAACAAAGGAGAATTCCATTTGAGCCTGCCAGAGGATGCGTGCCAGTAATTTTATGGCATTTCCTCGTCCTTGATTGATGTCAAGACCAGAGTGGCCTCCTCTAAAGCCAAAGATTTTAAGCTTATAAAGTTCACCTTCACCTTTTTTCCTCTCAAGCGGAATGGTGATTTCTGAATCGGCTCCGCCAGCACAACCAATAGTGAAAGCTCCCTCATCTTCGCTATCGAGGTTGAGGAGTTTTTTCCCTTTTAGAAAATTGGGTTCTATTTTTGTTGCCCCTGTGAGACCAGTCTCTTCATCCACTGTAAAAAGGAATTCCAGGGGGCCGTGGACTAAAGTCTCCTCTTCCATGAGGGCAAGAGAAGCAGCCACGCCAATCCCGTTGTCTGAGCCGAGAGTAGTTCCCTTGGCTTGGATCCAGTCTCCTTTCATTTCGGCTTCAATGGCGTCTTTGCTGAAGTCAAAGTCGACATCAGAATTTTTTTCACCGACCATATCAAGATGACCCTGAAGAATAATTGTTTCAGCTTTTTCATGTCCAGGAGAGGCTTTTTTTTCGACAACGATATTTCCTACATTATCCCTTTTCCATGCTAAGCCAAGGCGTTCAGCCACTAAGGCGATATAATCGCTTAAAGCCTTCTCATCACCTGAGCAATGAGGAATTTTTAAAATCTGTTCAAAATGTTTCCATATGAAAGATGGTTTTAAGCCTTCAAAAATTGATGACATTTCTTCCTCCCATGCATGAAGAATTTTCCTTTTATTGATTTGGAATAATGACATAAAATTTATGAGGATGCAAGAGATTTGACTTTCTTATTTTGTTTTATTTAAAATTCAATAGCTCCTTGATGGAAAGAAAAGTTTTATCTGGCGAAGTGATCACAGAAGATGTGCCATGAAAGATATTGCCCCATTCTGTAAAAAGAGAGTTCTTATCTTTTTGATCCTATTTTCAGTTTTTAGTCTTCGGGTTTTCCCAGAAAAAAGTTTGAAGACAGGAGCCAAAATTAAAATTGTAACTACTGTTTTTCCCCTTATGGAGTTTTCAAAGGCTGTTTGTGGAGAGAGGGGAGAGGTGAGCCTTCTCCTTCCACCTGGTGCTGAGATACATACCTGGAGACCAAGACCGAGCGACATCATCAGAGTCTCTTCTGCTGATATTTTTATTTATATTGGGGCTGATCTTGAGCCCTGGATACATAACCTTTTGAAAAGCATAAAGAATCCTGAGCTTAGAGTTCTCGAGGTAAGCAGCAGCGTATCTTTGCTTGATGGAGATCCTTCTTTACGTCACCATGGTCATCAACATCAAGCATTCGATCCTCATGTTTGGCTGGACTTTGAGATGGATCAGATCATCGTCGATAAAATCGCATCTTTACTTTCAGAGTTGGATGTTAAAAGGTCTTCTTTGTTTAAAAGAAATGCTGACCTCTACAAGGATAAACTCCGAAGATTAGACCAGAAGTTTAAGGATGGCTTGAAGGATTGTGCTCATAGAATTTTTATTTTTGGAGGGCATTCTGCTTTTGGCTACTTTGCTAGAAGATACAATCTGCGCCAAATTTCTCTTTATGGACTAAGCCCGAATTCTAAGCCTACCCCAAAGCAGCTCATTAAGGTAGTGGAATTGGTAAAAGAACATAAAATAAAGGTCATTTATTTTGAAATATATGTCAGTAAAAAGTTGGCAACGGTCATTGCAAAAGAAGTGGGAGCACGAACCTTGGTTTTGAATCCAGGGGCGAATTTGACAAAGGAACAATTGGACTCTGGGATGAGTTTTTTTGATATAATGAAAAAAAATTTGGAGAATTTGAGAAGTGGCCTTATCTGCAAATGATTCAAAAACGCTGATAGCTGTTAAAGACATATCTTTCAGCTATGGCTATGCCAAAGTCTTGAAGAATGTATCTTTGGACGTTAAATCAGGCGATTTTTTAGCGGTCATAGGCCCTAACGGTTCCGGCAAAACGACTCTGATTAAGATCATATTGGGATTGTTGAAACCCTATGAAGGGGAAGTTTGGATTATGGGGAGGCGGGTAGAAGAATTTTTAGAATGGCAAAAGCTTGGCTATATTCCACAGAAAGCAACCCACATTGATTCATTCTTTCCCGTCTCAGTTTATGAAGTCGTGGCTATGGGTCTTCTTTCCAAAAAGAAATTTACAAGGTTGACAAAAAAAGAGGAAGAATTATCCATTCAGAACGCATTGGAGCAGGTGGGGATAGAAGATTTTAAAAACAGACGTATTGGAAGTCTCTCAGGAGGCCAGCAACAGCGTGTTTTTATTGCAAGAGCAATCGTCAAACAACCCCATATTCTCTTTCTTGACGAGCCCACTACAGGAGTGGATGCTGAGACTCAGGAACATTTTTATGACATGCTCGATGCTTTGAATAAAAAAGAGGGAATTACAATCGTTTTAATCACCCATGAGATTGGCATTGTCAACAGGCATGTGAATAAGGTAGCCTGCCTCAACCAGAGATTGATTTATCATGGCACTCATGCAGAATTCTGCCACTCCAAAGCCTTTAAAGAAATGATAGCAGGCGGGCACCATCTGATCTCCCACCGTCACTGAATACTCCTGAGTAGTATTTAACTATTAACATATTCCTAATAAGAGACTATGGAAGCTTTCTTCAGTTACGGATTTGTTCAGAGAGCTCTATTGGCGGGAATCTTTGTTGCTATTGCTTGTGCGCTTTTAGGTGTGTTCCTCATCTTAAGGCGTGATGCCATGATTGGCCATGGCTTAGCTCATGTCGCTTTTGCAGGTGTTGCTCTGGGGCTTTTTCTGAATGTCATACCCTTAGTGGCCGCCTTAATCGTGGCCGTGCTTGCAGCATTGGGAATTATGAAACTTAAGGAGAAGGCGGGTCTGTATGGAGACACAGCTATTGCCATTTTTAGTAGCGTCGGATTTGCTTCAGGACTCCTCTTGGTCACTTTTGCTCATAGTTTTAACGTAGACCTCTTCGGCTATCTTTTTGGCGAAATCCTTGCCATAGAAACCACAGAAGTCTTGCTTTCGATTGGATTGGCGGGAGTAGTCGTTCTTATCGTTATTCTCAATTACCACAAGTTTATGTACATGACGTTCGACCGGGATTCAGCTAAGGTCTCTGGAATAAGAGTCGATCGTCTTGATGTTCTCTTAACGATTCTTACAGCTATAACAGTCGTTCTCGGCATGAAAATCGTTGGTCTTCTTTTGGTTGCAGCTCTTATGGTAATTCCTGCTGCGGCAGGCCTTCAATTGGCTTCAAGTTTCAAACAGGCGATTTTGCTTTCTTCTTTTGTTGCATTGATTTCTGTTTTTTTTGGTCTCTTAATGGCATTTTATTTTGACTTTCCTGCTTCAGGGACCATAGTTATCCTTTCTTTTCTTATTTTCGGATTGTTTTTTGCCTTTAAGAGAGAAAAAAGGTTATTTTAGGGAAAGACTATTAGGTTAATTTTTCTAGAGTGTTTTCGAAGACTGAGTAAGCTTCCTCGCCATACAGGCAAAAAATTATTTCTTTTGGAAAGTCGTGATTTTGGAGAAATTCCATCGCGACTCCTAACATGATTTCACTACATCTTTGGATGGGAAAAAGGAAAATTCCAGTGCTTATTGCGGGAAAAGCTATATTTTTCATTATCCTTTTGTTTGCGATTCTTAGGCTGCTCAGTGTTGCATTAGCCAGTTTTTTTTCATCATCTTCTTCCCCATATACAGGGCCTACAGCGTGAATGACGTATTTGGCCTTTAAATTGCCGCCACCAGTTATCACAGCCTCTCCAACTTCTATGGGCCCAATTTTGTTGCACTCTTCCTGAATAGTGGGACCACCGAAATTCCTTATAGCGCCAGCAACTCCTCCTCCGAGGATTAAGGATTTATTGGCAGCGTTGACGACAGCATCAACATCCATGAGGGCAATATTTCCTTCTAAAAGCTTGATTCTTTTTCCATTAACTGTCCATTCTTTCATTCTGCCTCCTTAAAGGCTCAGGCTGTATGGTTCAAAAACACGCTGTTTTGCCCCAGCGAGACAAAACAGCTCGGTCACGGAAAATGAAATGCTATTTTTTTAGATGTACTCAGCCATCTTTGGACATCTCCGAATACAGTTTCAAAATTTTTTCGATTCAAGAAGAGACACTTCACATCGTTCCGTTTTTTGATTTTGTCTGAGAATTCATTCCTCCGTTCCATGATTGTCGCCAACACTTGCTGGGGAGAGTCCAATGCTTCAATAATAATTTTCTTGAATTTTCCCG
>JAUWYH010000069.1 GCA_030615975.1 Candidatus Aminicenantota bacterium | reverse complement strand
GAAAGCAAAAATCTTGGTTGTGGATGATGAAGAAAACATCCGAAAATCCCTCAAAATGATACTGGAGTATGAAGGATGCCAATTCTTGGAGGCGGAGGATGGTGAGGAAGCCTTAGATGTTGTACAGGAAACAGTTGGCCTGGATTTGGTCTTGCTGGATATAAAACTTCCTGGGATGGATGGTTTAGAAGTCTTGGCAGAAATCAAGAAAAAGCCGTATTCCCCTGAGGTTATCATGATATCGGGACATGGGACGATTGGAACTGCAGTGGAAGCAACGAAATTGGGGGCATTTGATTTTCTGGAAAAGCCGCTCCAAAGAGAGCGGGTTTTGCTGAGCATAAGGAATGCTTTAAATCAAAATAAGCTCTTCCGCGAATGTATGGACTTGAGGAAAAAGGCGGAAAAGAGGTATGAACTCATCGGAAATCATCAATCTATGAAAAATCTCTGGAAGGAGATAATGAAGATTGCACCCACTAATGCCACAATCCTAATATATGGGGAAAGTGGCACTGGGAAGGAGCTTATTGCCCGGGCCATTCATAGCCACAGTTTGCGGGCAAAAGAGAAATTTATCCAGGTGAATTGTGCAGCCATTCCTGAGGAGCTTATAGAAAGTGAGCTTTTTGGCCACGAGAAAGGAGCTTTTACTGGGGCCACAGAAAGGAAAGCAGGAAAATTTGAACTTGCAGATGGAGGTACGATTTTCTTGGATGAAGTTGGTGATATGAGTTTGAAGACTCAATCCAAAGTTTTACGTGTTCTTGAGGAAGGAGAAGTGCAAAAGGTTGGCTCGAGTAAAATCAACAAAGTAGATGTGAGAGTTATTGCTGCAACCAATAAAAACCTGAAAAAAGAGATAAAAAAAGGGGAATTCAGGGAAGATCTTTATTGTCGTTTAAACGTCGTTCCCCTTTATTCACCTGCTTTAAGAGAAAAAAAGGAAGATGTTCCTATTCTCCTTGATTATTTTTGCCAACATTATGTTGAAGAGAATAATTTTAAGCCCAAACACTTTTCTGAAGATGCTGTTGAAGCTATGATGAAGTACCCCTGGAAGGGGAATGTGCGAGAGTTAAGGAATGTTGTGGAGAGATTGATTATTACGAGCGATAGGGATATAATAGAAAAAAAAGATTTACCAGAACAGATAAGAGGCGAAGTTCAGATTTATTTCCCTGATATAGAGAAAATAAAGAGTCTAAAAGAATTCAGAGATTTAGCAGAAAGAGAGTTCATCATATCCAAGCTTACGGAGAACGATTGGAACATTTCTCAAACCGCGAGAGAGATTGATACACCGCGCTCTAATTTATACAAGAAATTAGAGCATTATGGGATAAAAATTAAGGCTGGAGTAGGCGAGGTGGTTGCTCCTTCTTCTCTTAAGGAGAAAGAAGGGGAGGAAAGTCCGAACTCCAAAGGGCAAGATGGTCGCTAACAGCGACTCCGAGCAATCGGAGGAAAGTGCCACAGAAAACACACCGCCCTGTGAGAAAGGCGAACTCGCCTTCTAACAGAGCAAGGGTGAAAAGGTGAGGTAAGAGCTCACCGTCCTGGTGGTGACATCAGGAGCGCGGCAAACCCCATCTGGAGCAAGACCAAATTGGCCTCGGTTGAGATGGCCCGTCTCGAGGGGCGGGTAGGTCGCTCAACCTCTTGAGCAATCAAGGGGGTAGACAAATAACCACCCCTGCTGGTTTTCAGCAGGAACAGAATTCGGCTTATGCCCTGCTCCAGCCATCCTTTTAGAAGAGAGGGAGGGAGCTTACAGCTTGTTGGACTAGAATGAGGATGTTCCCAGGGAATAATCCCAGCTGAAGCACACCATAAAGACAAAGAAAAAGCACAAGAAATAGGGCAGGATTTTCGATATATATTTCTATCTCTGTCGATGGTTCTCTCATATACATATAAACAATGATCCTTAAGTAGTAAAAAACTGATACCAGACTGGCCAGGACTCCGATAATGACTAGAGGCACAAGGCCTTGCCTCACAGCTCCAACAAAAACATAAAACTTTGCCAGGAATCCTCCAGTAGGTGGAAAACCAGCAAGGGAAAAAAGGAAGACAGCAAAGGTTGCTCCAATCCAAGGATATTTAAATCCAACTCCTGCATAGTCTTCCAGCTCCAAATATTCTCTGTCTTTTTTGCCCAAAGCGATGACTGCAGCAAAGGCTCCGATATTCATGAAAAGATAGACTGTCAGGTAAAAGACCAAGCTGGTATTGTCTTGAGCCAGAATGGCTATAAGGAGATATCCTGCATGCGCAATACTGGAATAAGCCAGGATTCTTTTTACATTGGTCTGTCGCAAAGCCACAAAATTTCCGACAACCATGGTTAAGACACTGATAATACAGAGCAGCCAAAAGATAGCCTGAGAATTGAGGGCCACTTTCCAGTAGGGATAAAAAATTCTCAAGAGAACAGCAAAACCAGCAGCCTTAGGACCGACAGAGAAGAATGCTGTAATGGGTGTTGGAGCTCCTTCGTAAACATCCGGCGTCCACATGTGAAAGGGCACGACAGCGATCTTGAAGCCAAATCCGATGATCACTAAACCCAAACCGATGAGGGCCATCAAGCTAAGGCTTGTTTCAGATTTGAAATAATCTATGATTGATAAGATCTCTGTTGAGTGGGAAGCGCCATACAGGAGAGCTAAGCCATAAATAAAGAAAGCACTGGCAAAGCTTCCCAGGAGAAAGTATTTTATAGCCGCTTCAGATGATTTTTCATCTTTTATTCTCAACCCAGCAAGGGCATAGCTGGAGATAGAAAGAACCTCCAAGCCTAAGAATATGACCAGAAAATCTCCAGAGGAGACCATGATCATCATTCCTGATAAGGCAAAGAGAAGAAGGGAATAGAATTCGCCGTAGTTTACATCCTGAAGGAAGATGTACTTCATCGAAAGAAGGATTACAAAGAAGGTGGTGATGATGATGATAAAAGAAAGGAAAATGGAAAAATTATCCAGGAAAAGGTATCCATCAAAGTATGAATAATCTTTGTCCCAGAATTTACCACATATGATTCCGCAGATGATGAGGAAGAAGAGGGAAACGTAAGCTAAATAATTTCTGTTTTCTTTTTTGATAAAGACTTCCAGGATCAAGACAAGAAGAGCAGCAAAAACAATAATCAGAAGAGGAAAGAGTGCAAGAAAACTGTTCATCTGAGTTCT
Source organism: Candidatus Aminicenantota bacterium (assembly GCA_030615975.1). GTDB lineage: Bacteria > Acidobacteriota > Aminicenantia > Aminicenantales > Aminicenantaceae > JAUWYH01. The sequence continues at coordinate 4,390 of JAUWYH010000069.1, read as the reverse complement.
TCTTCCATTTCCTTATTTTTTTCTTTTTCTAAAACTTTTTTTATTTCTGATATAAAACCTTTATCCTTTTCAGCTTTGATAAATACTCTTTCTCTGCGGCTCACTTTGTTGAGAAGATGGGTGACAGATGTGTCCATTTTCCTCAGGAATGGTTTCGGGTAAATGCCCATCCAGAACATCAAAATAACAATAGGAATAAGATAGCCGATCTCTCTTTTATTGATATCTTTGAAAGAAAGAATTTTCTCATTTTTTATAGGTCCCTGCATCACCCTCTGGAACATCCAGAGCAGATAACCTGCAGCCAGGATGACTGTCGAAACACCAATGATGGCCAGAAGTGTGTTTGTTTTAAAAACTCCGAAAAGACATAAAACTTCGCCGACAAAACCATTGAGTCCTGGAAGTCCGACCGAGGAAAGCATGCAAATAAGAAAGAAAGCAGAAAAAACAGGCATCTGCTTGCTGACTCCTCCAAAATCTTTTATTTGTCGGGTGTGGGCTCTTTCATACAGAATGCCGACAATTAAAAATAGAGCGCCTGTGCTCAATCCATGATTGAGCATCTGGTAAATCGCTCCTTCTATGCCTTCCATATTGAGCGCAAAAATAGCCAGCATGATGAGCCCCATATGGCTTACGCTGGAATAGGCAACCAGAGATTTTATGTCTTTTTGGATAAGCGCCATTAAGCCACCGTAGATAATGCTTATTAAGCTTAATATAACCAGAAGTGGAAGAAACTTTTCCAAGGCTTCAGGAAAGAGAGGAAGAGCGAAACGGAGAAAACCGTAAGCTCCCATCTTCAACAGCACAGCAGCCAGGATGACTGATCCGGCCGTAGGGGCTTCCACATGGGCATCAGGGAGCCAGGTATGAAAGGGAAACATCGGCACTTTGATGGCAAAGGCAAGAGCAAAAGCCAAAAATAACCATACCTGGAGATTTGGATTAAGGATAATTTTGTAATAATCAAAGAGATTGAAAGAATAAACACCGGTGGCTTTGTAGTATGTTGTATAGAGAACAAATATAGCCACCAGCATCAGCAAACTTCCAAACATAGTAAAAAGGACGTATTTCAAAGTGGCATAGATACGCCGAGGCCCGCCCCATGCTCCTATCAGAAAATACATAGGGATAAGCATAGCTTCCCAGAAAACGTAAAAAAGGAAGAGGTTGAGCGAAACGAAAACGCCGATAATACCGGTCTCGAGCATGAGCATGAAAATGAGGTATTCTTTTATCCTCTTCTGGATGGATGTCCAGGATGAGAGAATGACGATAGGCATCATGAAAGTACTAAGCAGTACAAGAAACAGGCTTATGCCGTCAATCCCAACGTGATAGTTTATCCCATACCCAATCCAGGCTTCTTTTTCTACAAACTGGGGGTCAGGCGTTTGAGCGTTAAAATTGAAATAAAGAGTCAAGGAAATGATAAAATTGATGAGGGCCACGCTGAAAGCAAAAGAACGAAGGAAATTCTTCTTTTCCTTGTTGATGAAAATAAGAATAACGGCGCCTGCTAAAGGAAAAAATATTACAAAGCTTAGTATTGGTAAATTCATTTTATCAGAAAAATAATAAATAGCCTAAAAACAGTATCGCTCCTAAAAGAAAAACAAGAGCGTAATCCTTCAGGAGTCCAGTCTGGAGATAGCTCAGGATTTTTCCCGAAAAATTTGTAGCCGAGCCTGTTCCATTGACTGCTCCGTCAACGACCTTTAAATCAAAATGGTCATAGATGATTTCTGAGCCTTTGACAGTGGAATTTACAAAGGCTGCATTATAGATTTCATCCACATAATATTTGTTATACAGAAGTTTATAGATAAACGGGAATCGGGCAACAAGAGCATGAGGGATTTGAGGGTTTCTGATGTAGAAAACATAAGCAATGTATATTCCAACAAGAGCCACAGCTACTGAAATCAGGATAAGCAGCCATTCTGTTCCTATCTCTAAGTGAGCCTCATGGCTAACCCTTATTACAGGCTCAAGAAAACGGCCGAACCAGTTGAGATTCTTACCGAGGACAACTGGAAGTCCAATATATCCGGCGACAACAGAGAAAAAGGCCAGAATGACAAGAGGAATAGTCATCATAGGAGGAGATTCATGGAGATGCTTCTTGGCTTCAGGTTCTATGCGTTCCTGTCCATGAAATGTTAGGAAAATAAGGCGGAACATGTAAAATGCGGTCAGAACAGCGCCCATTATTCCCAGAGCCCAGATGAAATACTGGCCGTTGGCGTAAGCCTGGGTTAGAATGGCATCCTTGGAGAAGAATCCGGAGAAAAACGGAACTCCGGCAATAGCAATAGCCCCAATAAGAAAGGTGGGGTAGGTGAGGGGAAGGTATTTCTTAAGGCCTCCCATCTTTCTCATATCCAGCTCTCCCGAAAGTGCATGCATCACACTTCCAGCTGCCAAGAAGAGGAGGCTCTTGAAAAAGGCATGAGTATAGAGATGGAACATCCCCGCAGCATAAGCTCCAACGCCACAGCCAATGAACATGAATCCGATTTGGGAGATTGTTGAATAGGCTAAAACTCTTTTGATGTCGTTCTGTGTCAGAGCCATAGTGGCAGCATAAACTGCAGTCAGAGCTCCGACTATGGCCACTATCTGGGCTGCTACTCCAGAGAAGGTGTAGAGCATATTCATCCTTGAGACCATGTAAACTCCGGCTGTAACCATCGTGGCTGCATGAATCAGGGCGCTGACAGGTGTTGGGCCTTCCATTGCATCTGGAAGCCAGACATAAAGGGGGATTTGAGCCGATTTTCCTATAGCCCCTACAAACAGCAGAATAGCAATCAAGGTAGCAGCACCTTGAGTAATAACTCCTCCTGAGATGGCTTTATTGATGGCAGTGAATTCGCCGCTTCCTATTAGGACGAAAATAAAGAAAATTCCTAAAAGGAAACCAGCATCTCCTATGCGGTTGACGATAAAAGCTTTTTTGCCCGCATTTGCAGCTGAATGTTTTTCATACCAAAAACCGATTAATAAATAGGAACAGAGACCAACTCCTTCCCAACCGATAAACATCAAGACGATGTTTGAACCCATAACGAGAAGAAGCATGGCAAATGTAAAAAGGTTCAGATAAGTGAAATAACGGGTATAGCCTTTATCCTCAGCCATATAACCAACAGAATAGACATGAATGAGGAATCCAACACCGCTAACGACCAAGGCCATTACAGCCGAGAGAGGATCAAGCTGTAAAGAAAGGTTAGACTCAAAACTCCCAGAGTGAATCCAGGAAAAGAGGGTCTTAACTATCGGGTAATTTTCATGGCTTATTCGAAGAAGGCCCAGGAGAGAGACGACTGAGATGGTGAAGGAAATAAAAACAGCAAAACAGGCTTGGAAAGAGACGTATTTTTTAGGAAGTATTTTTCCAAAAACCGCCAGGATGAACGCACTTAAAGCAGGAACAAAAGGTATGAGCCAGAAAATCTCAGTCATTTTACCCTTTCATTAATGTTAAATCTTCAGACTTGATTGTCTTTTTCTGTCTGAAAATGAGAAGAATGATTGCAAGACCCACTACTGCCTCCGCGGCAGCGACTGTGATGATGAAAAAGACTATGACTTGTCCGTCTAAAGAATTTGCCGACCTTGCAAAAGTTATAAAGGCAAGGTTGGCTGCATTGAGCATGATTTCTACAGCCATGAACATAGTGATCAAATCTTTTTTTATAAAAAAGGCGATGGTACCTAGAACAAAGAGAATGATGCTCAGAATGAGAAAATAGCTTAAAGGAATCATTCTTTTTCCTTTTTCTTGACTAAAACAATGGCACCGACTAGGGCGGCTATAATTAAGATGGAGGTGATTTCGAAGGGATAGAGGTATTTAGTAAAGAGAAGGCGGCCAAGGTCAGTAGGCCCACCAATTTTCTCCATTGAAGAATTTTCAAAGAGAGAAAAAGCTCCTTTCACAGAAAGAATAAGTTCAACGATAAGAACTACAGCAACCCCTAAAGAGAAATAGAGTGTCCATTTCTTTTTCTCAGGAGGGAGGCCAAGCCGCAAATTGATCATCATAATGACAAATATAAAGAGAACCATGATTGCTCCAGCATATATGATGATTTGGACAGTTGCGATAAAAGGAGCATCGAGAAGGCCAAAAAGGCCACCTAGTGAAGCAAAAGCGAGGACGAGAAGGAGAGCGTTATAAGCTTGGTTTTTGGAAATGATCATCCCCAGAACTGAACCGACACATATTATAGCGAGTAAGAAAAAGAGGAAGTGGCCCATTTTTTTAGTCTCACATTATATTTTTTGAGATGATGTGATGTCAAGAATTTTTTGACAAAAGAATTAAATTTGCTATAATAAAGCCTTTATTGCGGGGTAGAGCAGTCTGGTA
>JAUWYH010000136.1 GCA_030615975.1 Candidatus Aminicenantota bacterium | reverse complement strand
TCTGCGGCAATCTCGACTCGTGAATAATCCAGGTTAGATGGATTCTTTACGTCGGCTGGATTATAAATTAGTAAGGTAAAAAATAAAAGGTAGTAAATAAATTAAATATCATTGTGATTGATTGAAAGGAGTGAGCCATGGATTTTGATTTAAATGAAGAACAAAAAATGATCCAAGAAACAATCCGCAAATTCGCTAAGGAAAAGATTGCTCCTGTGGCCAGCGAAAATGATAAAAAAGCTCAATTCCCCCGTGATCTTTTCGATAAATTGGCTGAACTTGGATTTATGGGGACACCCATTCCTGAAGAGTATGGAGGGGCAGGATTTGATTATATAAGTCATGCTATAGTAGCAGAGGAAATAGGGAAGGTCGATTCATCCCTTCGAGGGACATATTCTGTCCAAGTCTCCCTTGTCGAGCTTCCGATTTTTAAATTCGGGACTGAAGAACAGAAGAAAAAATATCTTCCCAAACTGACCTGTGGAGAATGGATTGGATGTTTTGGTTTAACAGAACCTGATGCAGGAAGTGATCCTGCCGGCATGATTTCGACTGCAACGGAGGAGGGAGAATATTATATTCTTAATGGTCAAAAGACATGGATCACCAATGCCGGGATTGCTGATTTAGCCATTGTCTACGCCAAGACAGATAAAGAGGCAGGAGCTAGAGGGATTACAAGCTTTATAGTGGAGAGAGGATTTGAGGGTTTTTCAACAAAAGACCTCCATGATAAGTTGGGGCTTCGGGCCTCTAACACGGGGGAGATCTTTTTAGAGAACTGCCGTGTCCCCAAAGAAAATGTTTTAGGTGGAGTGAACAAGGGTTTTAAGGTCGCACTAGGCACCCTCGATTTTGGACGATTCACTGTGGCTGCAGGCAGTGTTGGCCTGGCTCAGGGCTGTATCGATATTTGTAAGGAATATGCCAAGCAGAGGATTCAATTTGGAAAGCCGATAGCCAGTTTTCAGCTAATTCAACAGATGATAGCCGACATGGTCGTAGAATGTGAGGCTGGACGACTCCTTGTTTACCGCGCCGGTGATTTGAAGAACAAAGGAGTACCCAACACTAGAGAGACATCTATTGCCAAATACTACTGCAGCGAGATGGTAAACCGTGTGGCCTACAAGGCTATTCAGATTCATGGGGGCTACGGCTTTTCTGGTGAATATGATGTGGAACGTTTTTACCGAGATGCGAGGATCAATACCCTCTATGAAGGAACCTCTCAAATTCAGCAGCTTATTATCGGAGCCTTTGAGCTTGGAATCAGAGCTTTTACTTAAAAATCTGGGAAGGAGAGGGATTGTGTATAAGACACTAAATTATGAAAAAAAAGAAAATATCGGGCTTTTAACCATCAATCGTCCCCAGAAGCTGAATGCCATTTCCAATGAATTGATAAAAGAATTAAAACAACTTCTCGACGAAGTCGAAAACGATGATGAACTTAGAGTACTCGTTGTCACTGGGGCAGGAGATAAAGCTTTTGTTGCTGGAGCAGATATCAATGAGCTTGTTGACCGCGATGCTCGATTGGGGCGAAAAGTCTCACGGGAAAGACAGGAGATATTTTCTCGTATAGAAAATTTGTTTGTCCCTGTTATAGCTGCTGTTAACGGATATGCCTTGGGCGGAGGGCTGGAACTGGCTTTAGCTTGTTCGATAAGAGTCTGTTCAGAGAAGGCGCAGTTTGGAGCTCCTGAAGTCAAGCTCGGGATCATTCCAGGAGACGGTGGAACCCAGCGTCTCCCCCGGTTGGTCGGAGTCGGCCGTGCCATGGAAATGATACTTACCGGAGATTTTATCGATGCCCAGGAAGCCTACCGAATCGGGCTTGTGAATAAGGTGCTGCCTCATCAGGAATTGATGGAGAAGGCGATGGAGCTTGCCAAAAAGATCGCCTCCAGACCACCCTTGGCAGTAAAGTATGCCAAGGAAGCGGTAAACAGAAGCCAGGAAGGAGACACAGCTTCAGGTTTTGCTCTTGAATCTTACCTTCACGCTCTTACCTGTACCACTGAAGATAAAAAGGAAGGTGTCGCTGCTTTCTTGGAGAAGAGAAAAGGCAGGTTTAAAGGAAAATAAAATTGGGGATAGAACCGTTCCCCTTTTTTTCTATCTAACATGGTTCAAGGGCACAGCAACGAGAAGCAGCCTTTAGGCATTCTTCACGCCTTTCTGGCCCTTTTAAATTACAACAATGAATAGTGCAGATCTCCGGGTTGTGATGGAAGAGCTCGGTGCTCAGATATTTCATACCTGAGTCCGGGATGACCGTTACTACTGTTTTTCCCTTTCCCAACTCTCTTGCTACGTTAAGGCTTGCAAAGACATTGGCTCCTGCAGAGTATCCGGCAAAAATACCTTCGAGGCGGGCAAGCCTGCAAGCTGTCGCTTTTGCTTCTTTGTCAGAAACTTTTATGATTCCATCGTAATTTTCGTGCTGAAGAAGATCTGGTAAAAATCCTTCTCCGATTCCCTGGATTCTATGATGACCGGGACATTCTCCGAGAATGACAGCTGAATTAGCGGGTTCGACGATGTAGATTTTTACCTTTGGGTTTTTCTCCTTTAAACCGATACTTACTCCCATAGCTGTCCCTGAAGTTCCTACTCCTGCAGTGAAAGCATCTATCTGTCCGTCTGTTGCTTTCCAGATCTCCTCAGCAGTAGTCTTCTGGTGAGCGAGAGTATTAGCTGGGTTGGTAAATTGATTGGGCATGAAATGGCCTGGCTGGGAAGCCAATTCCTCAGCTTTGGCCAAAGTGGCTTCGACATCCTCTTTGCTGAAAGTCCCTGGTTCAGCTTTGCCCTGACTTGGAACCAGAGCGATTTCAGCCCCAAAAGCTGCCATCATATCTTTACGCTCCTGACTCATCTGATCTGGCATAACAGCAATCATGCGATATCCTTTCAAAGCACATACCAAGGCAAGACTTGTTCCTGTGTTTCCGCTCGTTGGCTCGACGATAGTATCTCCTTTTTTTATTATCTCTTGCCGCTCTGCCTCTTCAATCATCGAAAGGGCTATGCGGTCTTTAACGCTTCCACTCGGGTTATAATATTCCAATTTGGCCAATATCTTTGCTTCGATATCCCTTTTTATTCGGTTGAGACTGACTAGGGGAGTATTACCGATTAAATCCAAAACACTGGGATATATTTTCACTTTTAAAGCTCCTTTGTGAGTTCATGAAATTATTATAAAGAGGGTGCGATCATTAATTCAAATCTTTTTTAGAATAAATTGGGGACGGTTCTATTTTTTTCTCTTTGAGGGAGTAACCGTTTTTTACCATTTCTATGATTTTTAGATAATCCGCTGGCCGACAGCCCAAGGAGCCTTTGATCTCTAATTCTCGAAACATCAGTCTTTTTTTTTCAGAAGCCGTTAGTAGAGTATAGTTATTTTTATTTCTTTGCTTAAAACAGCCTCTCCCTCAGAACTTGGGATTTCTACATGTAAACTGTTCTCCCCGGGAATCGCTGTGCTCAAATCTATAGAGAATATCCCACTCCAAACTTTTGACTTCTTGTTCCAGGATTCTACCACCAGGTTTCCAGGAAGCGGATGAAGAATTCTGTCTTCTCCTATGATAAGAAATTCTGGTTGAATCTTTATTTTTCCCTGTGGAAGATAAATCTGAAAAAAAACAGAGGCAGCATCCCTCCTTAAGAATTGATTGGTCACTTTTGGGAAAAACTTTATTTGACCATACTCGAGGCTTCCATCTTTTTTAGAAAGGGAAAAGGATTTTCTTCCTTTTTTGGGATTTGAAGTCATATCTCCCAAAACACAATTTATGAGAACACCCTCCTTACTCTTCTTAAAATCAGGTAAAGAAAGGGTCGATTCCCAGGCTCCTATTTCATTCGTTTGAGGATCAATGAGAGCAAAAATGGCCTGATATTCTTTATGTTTAAAGGCAATCTCCGGTCCTTTGAAATGATAACTCAGATAGTCAATGGTTTTTATAAAATTCATGAAGGAAGAATTTATATTCATGGGCAGATTAATCTGTCCCCCAAAGCCCTTCTCCCCGCTTTTTTCATCCTTAATCCAGATGTGGAGGTTGAATAGCTTGTTTTCATGCTCGATAAACCTGTCGATGAACAGCTCCTTTGCAGGCAGCGCGATATTTATCCAGGGTTCGTATTTTCCGGAATCTGTAAAAAAGGCAATAAATTCGGCTTTGAAAGGCAGTTCCTTGAACATGTCAGGGTTATAGAAGGCAGTAACAAGCTGCATTTTATTGGCTTCTTCCTTTGAATAGTCTGTGTATCCTTTCCTGAAACGTATATCAACACCTCCTCGGTTTACTTTGACTTTGATCTTGTGGTACTTATTATCAGCTTCTTTTCTTCGGGGGTAGTAACTCAGCTGATAATAGTAATTTAAATCCGTACTCATCACCCGGCGAAACCGGTCGAATTTATTGGCCCCCCGCAAGGAATCTGCTCCGGTATCATCAGAGATCCATCTGAGATTTTGGGCCCTGTTGATTCTATCCGTTTCTAGAGCCTTATAATGACCAAGTTCATATTCTTGATAATGTTCTGCTGATGCTCCTGAAAAGATATGTTTCACGAAGATATCGGAGTTTAAAGAATAAACAGAAATATTTTGGGCGTTAGCGAACTGGATGATTTCTCTTATAACCTCTTCACTGCTTCTAAAAACCTTTTTTTTCAGGATATTAAAGGGATCAAAAATTTTTATATTTTCCTCTATCCTTTGCGTGGCGGAATTTTGGGCTGCAATAGTTGATGCACTTTTACCTAAAAATCTACTAGCAGGATCGACAGCTTTAGCAATATTAGGGAGAGTATCCGATGGCGAGATGTCCGGAATGCCGGCAC
>JAUWYH010000096.1 GCA_030615975.1 Candidatus Aminicenantota bacterium | reverse complement strand
AAATGGTTTATAAGCGATTCAGGGAAGTATTCAGTGGAGAAAACTGGGAGCAGCTGGAGAAGAAAGGTGCAAGAGTACAGCGTCCTTTATGGGCAAGCACTGGAACCAAGAATCCTGCCTATTCTGATGTTCTCTATGTGGAGGAGCTCATCGGACCTGATACAGTTAACACCATGCCCCCAACAACTCTTAATGCATTTCGTGACCACGGTAAGGTGTGCCCCACAATTCAGGAGGGTCTAGAGGATGATGAGGCCTGCCTTCGCCGTTTGGCTTCACTGGGAATTGATTTGGATTTAGTTACTGAAAAATTACAATCTGAAGGGATTGATTATTTCGAGCATTCCTTTGATTCGCTGCTGGCTACTTTGAAGGATAAACGCTATGTTTTGATCCATGGTTTGAAAGAGCGTCAGACTCTTGCGGTGGGAGAATATAAAAATCAAGTTGAAGATCGTCTAAAATTCTGGAAAAAACAGAACTTCATCCGAAGGCTATGGGCTAAGGACCCTACACTTTGGTTTCCCAAACCCGAACCTGAAATCGCCAACCGCCTGGGATGGTTATTTCTTCCTGAAATGAAACATGAGAAAATAGAAGAGCTAATCTTTTTTGCTGAGCAAGTGAAGGATGTTGACATATCCCACGTAGTTCTCCTTGGAATGGGAGGATCAAGCTTGGCCCCGGAGATTTTTCAGAAAACGTTCGGCAATGTGCCAGGCTATCCGGAGCTTATTGTTTTTGACAGCACTCATCCATCAGCCATTCGCTCGATCATGGATAAATTAGATTTGAACCGTACTCTTTTCCTCGTTTCCAGCAAGTCAGGTACCACCTTAGAGACCCTCTCTCTATTTCGCTATTTCTGGTACCAGGTGAGCCTTGTGACAGAGACACCTGGGCGTCATTTCATCGCCATCACTGATCCCGGTACTCCTCTTATGAAGCTGGCTCAGGAGAGGGGTTTTAGAAAAGTTTTTCAGTCAAATCCTGATATAGGAGGACGCTACTCTGCTTTCACGGAGTTCGGGCTTGTTCCAGCAGCTATGATTGGAATGGATATCCACAGGCTGCTTGACAGGGCTTGGATAGCATCCGAGAACTGTGCCTTTTGTGTCTCAGAAGAAAAAGCCTCTGGCTTTGTCCTGGGCGCAACCCTGGGTGAACTCGCCAGAAGCCGGGATAAGCTGACCCTTCTCACCTCCTCGTCGTTAAGAAGTTTTCCTGATTGGTTAGAGCAGCTTATTGCTGAAAGCACTGGCAAGGACGGCAAAGGGATAGTTCCAATAGTGAATGAGCCTTCGGCTTCGCCTTATGACTATGGCGAAGATCGATTCTTTGTTAGTCTTTCTTTGGAGGGAGATGATACTGGGGAACTCGAAGATCGAATGGCTGCACTTGAAAAACTGGGCCATCCTGTAGTTCGCATTAACCTGAGAGAGAAATTCGATTTGGGCAAGGAGATCTATTACTGGGAGATTGCAGTAGCTTTGGCCGGCTCTGTGCTCGGGATACATCCTTTTAATCAGCCGGATGTCCAGCTTGCTAAAGATTTTACCCGATTGGCAATGGAAAAAAAGAGCGATATCGGAGAGAAAGGGGTTACCGATGTGGAAACATTATCCATTGATGAACCTGAAGTTTTGGCTAAGACCTTGAAGAGTTGGATCGATCAAGTTCGACCTGGGCACTATATTGCTCTTCAGGCATATCTCTCTCCAACGCCAAAAATAACAAGAGCTCTTCAGAATGTCCGGCTTGAACTTTTAAAGCGTACAAGGTTGGCAACGACAATGGGCTATGGCCCCCGTTTTTTGCATTCCACAGGGCAGCTTCACAAAGGGGGTCCAAACAAAGGGTTTTTCCTTCAAATAATCGATGAGCCTCAAGTGGATTTACCAATACCTGAGACAAACTATTCCTTTGGGGCCTTGATAAAAGCTCAAGCTCGCGGAGACTACCAGGCGCTCAAACAGAGAGGCCGCAGGGTGCTACGGGTCAATCTGAGAAGAGATATCAAAGGTGCTCTGGAGAGTCTTATGAAGTTGATTCAAAACGCCTGATGTATTAAAATAATTAATTATAACTGATAGTTCTAAAAGATAAATCGCTGCATTTCTAATTTTTCCACTCGTCAGAAGATTAGAAAGAAGAGCTTAATACAGGCCAAACAGCTTGAAAGCCATGATAGTGATGGCCACAGCGAGGATGATGCGGATGATTTTTTCACCACCTTTGACAGCGGCTTGGGCGCCCCACCAGGCTCCAAAGGCATTTCCTGCAGCAAGTGCTAGACCAAGTTTCCAGTTTACATTGCCCGTAATCATAAAAATGAGCAAAGCAGGTATGGTGTAGATAAAAATAATGAAAACCTTATGCATATTGACGAGGACAAGATCAAGCTTTAATAGATGGTAAAGTGCCGCCATAAACAGAAAACCCACACCGATTTGGAGAAACCCCCCATAAAAACCGATGCCGAATAGTGCAGGATAGATAAACCAATTTCTGTGGCTTTCCTGACCTGTCCTTTTATTTTTGTAAGACCGAGAAAGGAATATGGAGAAGACGATTAAGATCAAGACAACTCCAAGGATGCGCTGAAAAAAGGCGCTGCTTACTGTGACGGCAAGCAGTGACCCGATGATGGCACCCGGCAGTGTAAGTATTGCAAGCTGCGAGCTTTTTTTGAATTGAAACATGTTATTTTTTCTGAAAGAAGCGATGGCAGAGATATTCTGGATGATGATGGCGATACGGTTTGTGCCGTTTGCCATAGCTCCATCAAGACCCATAAAGATAAGAGTAGGAAGTGTCAGGCTGGAGCCTCCACCAGCATTGACGTTGATAAATCCTGCAATCGAGCCTACGCCAAAAAGGATTAATAACTGCCAATAGTCCATTTTTCTATAATAACAGGGTGAATACTCTTTAGCCAAAAGATTTACCATATTTTTTTTATGAAATCCAATGAAAAAAAATTGGGATCATACTTACATAAGTTTTTTTATTTTTAGAAAAGGGGTAGAATAAGATATTAGAATTCAGTAAATAATAAAACTTATGAAGGTATGACCCTATTAAATGGATAAGATTCATCCTCTTTTGGATAAAGAAAGACAGCTCAAAGCTAAGCGCTATGAAAAGGAAAAACGTTTACTTGGCCTTGCTGGTACAGTTCTAGCGCTCGTTATTTTATTGGCTGTTTATTATAGTGGTTTGAGTGCCTGGCTGGCCAACCTCAATCTCGGCAATTCTATAATATGGACCTTTTTAGTTTATGTGGCCTCATTTCAGACAATACTAGTCATATTCGGCTTTCCCCTTAGCTTTTACAGCAGTTATATTCATGAACATCAATGGAATTTTTCTAACCAAACTATTAAGAGTTGGATTTGGGAACAGGTTAAATCTTTTTTTGTGGGGCTCATTATTATGTTTTTAATACTAGGATTGTTGTTTTGGATTATGGCTTTATATCCTCAAAAATGGTGGCTGATCGCTGGATTGGCTATGGCATTAGTGAGTGTAATATTTGCAACTCTTGTTCCTGTTGTAATCCTTCCGATATTCAACAAATATATGCCCATCCAAAATAAAGAGCTGACCGATGCCTTGGGGAAAATTCTCTCCAAGGCGGGTTTGAAAAGTGGTGGTTTTTTTAAGGAAGATACGAGTCGACAAACAAAAAAGGAGAATGCTTTTCTAGCAGGATTGGGCAAAACAAGAAGAGTTGTTCTGGCTGATAATTTAATGAAACACATGTCTGCCCCTGAGATTGAGTCCATTATTGCCCATGAAGTTGGACATTTTAAATACAGACATATCTGGAAGAATATAACGATAGGAACGTTGCAACAAATGGTGATCTTTTATATTCTGAATGTGGAAATGAAGTTGATATTTCCCCAGTTTCTATCCTCGACTGTGTGGAATCTTACACTCTTTCCTCTCTTTGTAATCCTGATGGCGACTATTTCTGGTTTTCTTTTTGGACCCATCAGTCATTTCCTCTCGAGATGTTTCGAGAGACAGGCCGATCATTACGCTCTGAAAGTTATTGAGGATAAAAAGGTTTTTATGACCGCGTTAACAGGGCTTGCAGACCGCAATCTTTCAAACGCCTATCCAGAGTGGTGGGTCAAGCTTCTGTACTATTCTCATCCTCCGGTTGGCGAACGTTTAAGGAAAGCAGAAGAATTCGATAAGAAAGCTATGCCTGATTGAAAATAGATATCAATTTTGAGGAGGCTTGCCATGAATTTCAGCAATCTTTCTTTTCCCGATGCTCCCTTGATTAGGACTCCTCCGCCAGGCCCAAAGTCAAAAGAATATCTTGATTATCAATCTTTACATGAGAGTTCTGCGGTATCCTATCCAAAAGCAATGCCTATGGCCATTCGTCGAGCAAAGGGGGCGACTGTGGAAGATGTAGATGGCAATATATATATCGATTTTTTTGGGGGAGCTGGAGTGATGAATGTTGGGCATTCTAACCCTGAGGTGATAGAAGCGGCGGAAAAACAGCTCGGCAATCTCACCCATTCCCTCGATGTTCCCAACCCTGCTCGAGGATCTTTAGTTAAAACGCTCCTATCTTTTTTGCCTGCTCCATTAAATCGGGTTTTTTTTGGAGGCCCCACAGGGTCGGATGCAGTAGAGGCAGCAGTAAAACTTGCAAAATATAATACCCGTCGTATCCCATTGATTGCTTTTGAAGGGGCTTATCATGGAATGAGCTCCGGAGCACTTTCGATCTCAAGCGGACTGAGCTTTAAAGAAGATTTCCTGCCGCTTCTTCCAGAGGTTCATTTTGTCCCCTATGCTTACTGCTACCGTTGCGCCTTTGAAAAGAAACCCGAGAGCTGTGATCTTGATTGTGCCAAATACCTGGGGCATATTCTTGATGACCCACATTCTGGAGTGGGAAAACCTGCCGCAGTTATCGTTGAAGCTATTCAAGGAGAAGGAGGTTCAATCGTGCCCCCCGAACAATTCATTCCTGAGATCAGAGAGATCTGCAATAAATATGATGTTTTGATGATTATTGACGAAATTCAGGCTGGCTTCTGCCGAACAGGAAAGATGTTTGCCTTCGAACACACAGGCACAATGCCTGATATCCTGACAATGAGCAAGGCTTTGGGAGGAGTGGGTTTTCCGATTTCCTGTACTGCCTTCAGGGAGAGTCTTGATACATGGCCTGCTGGCAAGCATATCGGTACTTTTCGTGGGAATGTGCTTGCTTACACAGCCGGAAATGTTGCCTTGAATTTTATGGTCAAGAATAACCTTGCTGAGTATGCCCTTAATCTAGGTCAGGTGATGCTTTCCTGGCTTAAAGAGATAGAAAAGGACTCGAAGATTGTGGGGGAAGTGAGGGGAAAGGGCCTCATGCTGGGTGTAGAGTTTGTCAAGGACAAGGCATCGAAAGAGCCAGCGCCTGATTTGACAAAGAAAGTCAGGAGAGCTTGCCATCAGCATGGCCTTCTAATCGAAATTGGAGGTCATTATTCTAACGTGGCACGATTTCTCCCCCCTCTTATCCTCACAGAAGAGTTGGCACTTAAAGGCATAGAGATATTTGAGGATGCAATCAGAGAGGCGGAAAGGTCATTGTAGAAATAAAGGGGACAGGCTACTTTATTACCACAAAAGCAAAGTCCAATGGTGAGTAGGCCGAGGAGTTTCAGCACAAATCAATCAAATTTGTTACGTATTTTACGACATAACTTTCACCTGATTTTTTCTGCTCTCTTTTTTATAAGATTCCTATCAAATCAGCTGTTAACAAGAGTGTACTTGTCAATTATACGGCCTATCCTCTCTCTCAAGCGGCTTTCCTTTGATGAGTCGGAGGCTCATATAGTCTATCAGTATGGCAAAAGCAGCTTGAAGAGCGAGCGTAAGGCAGGAGTTGCGCCTTCTTACCCGCCTATTATTGAAGATGAGACATCATTTCTACCCTCCAGAGGCTGGGCTGAGATGATCCGAAAAGTCTACCATTGATTCTCGGCTCTCTTCTTTCGTGATTGACTACGTCATTTTGAATGTGATAAGTTTATCCAAGGCTCTAAACAAGCGAAAGCTACTTAAAATGAGGAGAGATCTGTCGAGCTCGCAAAAGGAAATTTTTATATGTCAAGCCTCTCATTTTAGAACAGCTTAATCAAATTGTTAGATTTCAACAAAAAAACTTGCAAACAATGCATTGATAGCATACAATGTAG
>JAUWYH010000191.1 GCA_030615975.1 Candidatus Aminicenantota bacterium | reverse complement strand
TTCTCTTTGCCTAAATAAAATCCGATCAAAAAGGCAGAAGACGCCACAAGAAGCGTGAAAAATGACTTAAAAATATTTTTCATCATCTTTTTCCAAATTTTTATCTAAATTGTAAAAAAAGTCAACAAAAAAAGGGGACAGGCCTGCGTCATTGAGCCCAACATTTGATTTTTCGTCTTCTTCAGTGTATATTTTTCTAGACCATATCCATAAAGGTAGAAAGCAAAAATGAAAAAGAAAATCTCTTTATTTTTATTGCTCTTCATCTCTTTATCGCTCTTCGTCTTGTCACAAGGGATAAGAGAGGCGGTATGGGCAGGGAAGTTCTACGATGCAAAACCAGAAGCTCTCTCTCAGCATATAGAAAATTTGCTCCAGAATGTCAAGAAAAGACCTTCTTTTCCGGGAAAAATCCTTGCTCTCATAGCCCCTCATGCAGGTTATATCTACTCAGGAAGAGTGGCTGCCTCTGCTTATAGCTTAATCCAAGGGAAGGGTTACGAAACAGTCATCATCATTGGTCCTTCCCATTATTATGGGTTCAGAGGCTGCTCGATATATCTTCAAGGCGGATATAAAACTCCTTTGGGGTTGGTCCAAATCGATAAGGATTTAGCCTCCAGACTTTCTAAAGCTTCCGGTTTCAAATACATCCCCCAAGCCCATCAAGAAGAACATTCTGTAGAAGTTCAAGTCCCCTTTATACAGAAAACTCTCCCCCAGGCAAAGATCGTCCCTATCGTTATGGGGCTTCCTGCTAAAAAAACAATTGTCGCTCTTGCCGATGCCCTGTCTAAAGTCATCCAAGAAGAAAAAACTCTCGTTATCGCTTCGACTGACATGTCCCATTTCTTTCCGAAAAAAAGAGCCAACGATACAGATGCCAAAACAATCTCTCTAATTCAATCTTTTAAGACCAATACTCTTATAAGAAAACTGGAGAGAGGAGAAAACATCATGTGTGGCGGAGGACCTGTTGCTTCTTCTTTACTCTACTCAAAAAAGAAAGGAAAAGCTGAGGTCGATGTCTTACGCTATGCTGATTCATCACAATTCGGGGGCCAAGAATCTCAAGTTGTCGGTTATTTAGCTGCAGCCATTTATTTAGAGGCGACCCCTTCCAAATTTAATCTTTCATCCGAAGAAAAAAAGGAACTCCTCCAGATAGCCCGTTCAGCCATCGAAAAGTTTATCTTAGAAAATAAAATATTAAATTACCAGACACAAAACTCCATATTATTGGCAAAGAGGGGAGCCTTCGTCACTCTTAAAAAAAGAGGCCGTCTGAGAGGATGTATAGGATTCATCAAACCTCTTTTGCCTTTATACCAGACAGTGATCCAAGCCGCAATCTATGCTGCCCATAAAGATCAAAGGTTTCCCCCCGTCTCCCCTAAGGAAATCAAACAGTTGGAGATAGAAATATCTGTCCTTTCCCCTTTAAAAAAAATTCATAACCACCGTCTGATTAAAGTTGGAAAACATGGTCTTTTTGTCTCAAAAGGGAATAGGAGCGGCCTTCTTCTCCCTCAAGTCCCAGTGGAAAACAACTGGTCAAGGGATACCTTTCTCCAGCAAGCTTGTTTAAAAGCCGGCCTGCCTCAAAATGTTTGGAAACACGGGGCCGATTTATTTATTTTTGAAGCCATTATCTTCCATTAACGGGATTACACCAGAGACCTGCTTCCTCCTCCTTCATGATTCCAATCAATTAAAAAGATATGTTTCCTTCCATTCAGGAAGCATCTCCAATTCCGTGATAACTGATTGCCATATTCAAAGCAAATGGAGACACATACTCCCATTTAATGATTGCTTTTATTAAAGTAAGAAAATTATTATAATTAAGAGTAAAGTAAGAATGTGTGGCATTGTTGGGATTTATGGAAATGATGATGTCTTTAAAGACATCTATCAAGGCTTGCTGGCTATCCAGCACCGAGGCCAGGACTCCGCTGGCATCATCACTTATGATGACCGCTTTCATATCAAAAAAGGAAATGGACTTGTCAGAGATATCTTCACAGCCGAAAATGTCCAGCGCTTAAAAGGAAACATCGGTATCGGCCATACCCGCTATCCGACCATAGGAGGCGGAAGGGGAGAAGATGCTCAACCTTTTATTGTCAACTCTCCTTTTGGAATAATCATGGCTCATAACGGAAATGTCATCAACTATGCCCAACTCAAAAAGATTTTATTCGACAAATACCACCGCCTTTTAAACTCTGATAATGATGTGGAAGTCATTCTAAATATTTTCGCCCAGGAACTCGTCGAACAGAAAACTAAATCACTCAAACCTCAAAACGTGTATAAAGCCGTAGAAGGTGTTTTTAAAAAGGTCAGAGGGAGCTACTCAGTCATAGCCTACATCGCCGAACAAGGGATTGTCGCTTTCCGGGATCCTTACGGAATTAAGCCTCTGGCTTACGGAAAGCGAGACGACGGACTCCTCCCTTCTTACGCTATTGCTTCAGAGAGTGTCTCTCTTAACATCATGAATTTCTCTTACATCAAGAACGTAGAGGCAGGCCAGGTTATCTTCATCGATAAAAATCGACGTCTCTATACGCAAAAACTTGCCAATTGCCCTCATAGACCTTGCCTTTTTGAATGGGTCTATTTCGCCCGACCCGACTCTTTTATCGACAATGTCAATGTCTATGACTGCCGCGTCAACTTGGGCCGATTGCTGGCTGATGAGATAAAAAAACATAATTTAAAAATAGATGTAGTCGTTCCTGTCCCTGATTCAGCCCGCGATGCTGCTATCGAGATTGCCAGAAAGCTCAACCTGAAATATAGAGAAGCTCTGGTGAAAAATCGTTATATCGGCCGAACTTTTATCATGCCTGATGACCAGGCCCGAAAATCCTCTGTGCGTCAAAAATTAAACCCGATCACCTCAGAGTTCGAAGGCAAGAACATCCTTTTGGTCGACGACAGTATTGTCCGAGGGAATACTTCTCGGGCCATCATCCAGTTGGTTCGCGAATGTGGGGCAAAAAAGGTCTACTTTGCTGTCTATTCTCCTCCTTTGAGATATCCCTGTGTTTATGGAATCGATATGCAGACCAAAACCGAGTTTGTCGCCAGAAACGCAAATCTCGATCAAATAGCAAAAAAAATTGGGGCAGACAAGGTAATTTACCAGTCTTTAGAATCGCTAAAAAAAGCAGTCAGGCTGGGAAATAAGAAACTCACCGATTTCTGTGGAGCCTGTTTTGACGGAGTTTACCCTACTGGTGATGTGACTCCAGAAATCTTGAAGGCCATCGAAAAAGAAAGGAAACTTGTCCACGACAGCCAGCTCGAACTCAATATATAAATTGTATAAATGAAGATTTTTCCC
>JAUWYH010000152.1 GCA_030615975.1 Candidatus Aminicenantota bacterium | reverse complement strand
GGGAATGGATAAAGCGACCTTTGAAGAAAGGCTCAGGCTATATGGTTCCAAAACACGTTGCTTTTGCCCCAGCGAGTCAAAAGCAACTCGGATCAAGGCTTCGCTCTCCTCTCCTTCAGAGAGGAACCGTGCCCGCTCAGCCTTTCTCACGGTTTTTTCACCATACAGCCTTCGCCAAGCGAAGGCATCCGACTGTGTCGTGCGGCGAGAATGTTTGAGCACGAGACATAAAAACAATATGTGCCGCTTTACAAACAGAGGGCATATAGGATACACCATGAGCAATCGTGCGCAGTTTCGAGACCGCTGAGAAGGACGGTGAGGGAATGGCGTGAAAAATCTGAACGGGAGCGAAGCCATTCCCAAAGGCATTTTATTATCACGGAAAAAAAGATACTTACTATGCTGACTTGAATTTTTGATTTGGATTGATTAAGTTTTATCATAGAGGAAAAATACCTATGCCTAGAGACCTAATCTCATGATTGAAGAGAATGTAAAAGCGATATTAAAAGAATTGCCTCCAGGTGTTGAGCTTGTCGCAGCCGCTAAAGCCAGAACCCCTGAAGAAATCTTAAGAGCAGCCAAAGCAGGGATTCGAATCGTCGGAGAAAATTATGTCCAAGAAGCATTGGCGGCCTTTAATGTCGTTGGCCGCAGAGTGAAATGGCATTATATCGGTCACCTCCAGAGAAACAAAGTCAAAAAGGCAATCGAGATATTTGACATGATCGAAACAGTCGATTCTCTTGGAATTGCCGAGGAAATTGACAAAAGATGCTCTCAGCAGGGGAAAATCATGCCTGTTCTGGTCGAGATAAACAGCGGGAGAGAACCACAAAAATTCGGCCTTCTCCCAGAAAATACAGAAGATTTTGTTAGAAAGATATCAAAACTCAAAAATATGAAGATTCAAGGGCTTATGACCATGGGACCATTTTCCGGCGATCCCGAAAATGCTCGACCCTACTTTGTTGAAACAAAAAAGCTGTTCGACAGAATATCAGCTCTTGATCTTCCAGATGTTGAGATGAAACTTCTCTCCATGGGAATGACAAATTCCTACAACATTGCCATAGAGGAGGGAGCAAATCTCATAAGAATCGGAACCAAAATCTTTGGGCCAAGAGAGCCCTAATATCAAATCTCTTCTTCTCCTGCCTCCTCTGTTCCTTTCTTTCCTCCTTTTTCTGCTTTTTCGCCCTCTTCCATAGCTTCTTCTACAACCTGATCAAAATCTTCCCCTAAATCTTCACCCATTTCCTTACCCATTTTTTTCATCCAGCGGGCAACGCTTTTGGGATCATTCTCATCCAAGCCAGCAAGTTTGGAAGGATCGGCGAGGCTTTCGAGCCGACTTTCTTCAGAGCGGAAAATAGCCACACGGGAGACAATTTTCTCAAGGTTCTCGCTCCCGCATTTCTTACACTTCGGGGTAAACGAAGATTTTATGCTCAATGTAACAAATGCTGATTTTCGTCCACAATCAAGACATCTGTATTCATATATTGGCATTTTCTATTATAAAACCTAAATGAGTATCCCTTCCTTCCATCCCAATTTAATGAGTTCTATTTTATCTGGATGGCTGACTCCGAGGTGATGTTTTGTATCCGCAAGAAAGATATGTTTTGCTGGAGGCTGTAAAGGTCGTTCTTCGCCGAAAAATTGGCGTCGTTTGGCCTGAAGAACCCTGACTCCTGTGGCATCAACAGCCACAGGGTCCTGACCGACTAGAATTCCATTGTATTCCCAAACATATTTTTTGCTGTAATGGTGAGGTCCGATTCCATGGAACAGTGGAGTCAGCATCAAAAGAATATTCAACTTGGTCTTTTCTTTCAGATTATAATCCTTCCAAATCGTTGCTAAATCTGCACAGGAATCACCATGATAGGCTGGGGGGCTGGGGACAAACATAATATAGTTTTTGATGCAACCTCCCATTCCAGACCAGTGATGTGTTCGAGCCGGCCGGGCGTTTATGAGGACAGTGGCTTTTTCAAATATCTGATTCCCTCTCACCCCCCTGTCATCAATGCCGATGTTTTCCTCTAGGACGCCGGTATCCATGATTCTTCGCTTGAGAGCCTGTTCGACTTCTCTTGTTGTAGGAATATAACTCCAGACATTGCTCTTAATCCCAACTATATCTGAAGGTCTAACTAACTTCTTCCAAGCCTTCACAGGATCCTTCTCTCCCAACAATTTTGTGATTCCATCATCGAGCATTCTTTGGATGACATCAGGGTTCGGTTTTTTAAAAGAAACCAAGGCATTCTTATCTCTGATCAGGACAACCTTAGCCTTTGTTTCAGCCTTTATTTCTTGCCCAGGTTTCCCCTTCAAGACGACCATGCCAGCAAAAGGCGTCACAGCGGTCACACGGAGGAAGTCTCGACGCGTTAAAACTTTCTTTTTCATCTTCTCCTCCATTACTCACTTTATTTTTTCACTGTTTGTCCCTTTTGTCCACTGTCTTTCTATTTTCCATCTTCCTTTCAACACTCTCTATTATCTTCTTAGCATATGAATCTGAAAGAGCATTAAAAATTATGATAATAAACTCATTCTTAAGCTTGGTTGCAGTCCATTTCGAATCCTCAGTCTGAACCAAGCCGGACTCCAGGGCATCAGGCAAAAAAATATCTGTAAAATTTTTGTAAGCCTCGGAAGCTTTCTTCGCTTCAAGATAGCGAATAATAAGAAGGTTAATTTTTTCATTCTTTTCTCTATAAGTCCCCATGGCAACCTCTGATTCTTGATCGAGCAAAAGAATGTTCTCATCAGCAACAAAAAAATGATAATTCAAAATCATGTGGTTATGGAAATAGCGGATACTCTTCTTATCCAGTTTATCTTGGGGAAAGAGGGAAATTATCTCAGGCTTCTCCCCTTTGTTTTTTATCGAGGAAGCGACTTTCCGGCCCAAAGCAAATACCGCTTCTCTGGCCTCTTCTGTTTCCTCTTCAGCATAAAGAGAAACAAAAAAACGATCTTTCCAGAAAGATAAAAGGCCCCCTTTGTAAGTCGATCCCTGACCGATTTCTGCATCCTCCCCTTCAAGATCATGAGTAAAAACGCCATAGGCATCCCTGGATGTGGCCATATCGAATAAATCTGCCACTATTTCAGGTTTTCCTTTCTTTGAGTATCGCCTCACTAGAAGCCTTCGGAAATTATAGGACCGGTAGACCTCCCCTGCTCCGTCTATGTAATCGAATATTGTTTCTTGGTTATAGACTTTATCCATCCTTTTTGCTTTCCAACCATCTATTTCTTGAGGCAGCAAGTTTTCTAATATGGATTTTTCAATATCAGATCCACAGCCTTTCAAGAAAATTCCTCCTAGAAAAATCAGGAAAATTGTTATCCAAATGAACTTTCTCACTTGAGAAATTTTAACAAAATTATCTAAAAGACGTAAAGCACTAATAAGCAGGCATTGTACCAAAGCGACGAAAAAAAGAAAATTCATTTATACTCTGCTTCGGTCAACTTGTTTTCGATCACCAGCAACGATGCCTCTTGTGTTACTTTAGGACAAATTCAATTGTTAAGAAGAAAAAATAAATCTTATTATTTTTATAAATTTATGTTAGAATAAAAAATATTTTAGATAATATTGCTATGGTTTTTATAATATTTCATAAATTTTTAAGGAGGCACATATGATCAAACTTTCAACAAAAGGCAGGTATGGGGCTCGTTTGATGCTTAATCTTGCTAATCATTATAACAACGGAAATGAAGCTATCATCCTAAGAAATGTCTCTGAAGAAGAGGAAATTTCCATTCGCTATTTAGAGCAAATCATCATTCCCCTCAAGATCAACAAACTCGTGAAAAGTATCCGTGGTGCAGGTGGAGGATATATTTTAGCCAGGCATCCTTCCAAAATAAAATTAAATGAAATCCTCTTGGCCTTAGAAGGGACATGCTGCCTGGTGGATTGTGTGGAAGACGAGGATTATTGCCACCGTATTCCTATATGTGCAACCTATGAAGTCTGGAAAGAAACAAGCAATCTTTTAAAAAATTATTTTGAAAACTTGACTCTTCAAGATCTAATTGAAATTTCCAGGAAGAAACAAAGAAAATCTAAATCCAAACAAAAAGCTGCATCCTAAGCCTCTCTTAATAATCTGCTTTATACCACCCCGCTCCTTTTTTTATAAAATCTAAATCTTGTTTATAAACTCTATAATTTGTATAATAATTATATCTAATATTTTGTTTATAATTATTATAGTAATACTATGAAGAACATCAAAGATTGGAGTTTAAAACATAAAATAATTCTCCATGTGGTTGTTATTGGAATACTGG
>JAUWYH010000106.1 GCA_030615975.1 Candidatus Aminicenantota bacterium | reverse complement strand
ATGGCTCTATAGAAAAAGTGCAGTATAGAGTGGGAGTTTATTTGATTTTTTTATTCATGCCATATATATTTGGAGTAATTAGCCTGGATAATTCACGAAATGCTAAAAAGCTGATATCATAAAAAAGAAATAATGGTATTGGAAGTTTTTATGAATTATTCTGGCTAAGAAAGGAGGAAAAATGAGAGAATTAAAGGTAGAAGTGGTGGGGATCAAAGAGCGCTGTGGGGCTAGACACAAAATCGGCGATACTTTTTTTATCAGAGGAGAAGGAACGATAGAAATCCCTGAAAGAAAAAAAATTTGTGTATTTGCTTTAAATAGCCTTTTTCCTTTTTTGACAACCAAACAGAGAGAAAACGAGCTTCCCCATGATGATTGGATTGCTGAAACAGAGACCCTGTGCTGTCCTGATCCTAAGGGAGTCATATTTAAGGTAAGTACATTGGTTGGTTAGCCTAAAAATTCGTTATAGATAAACACATAAACGACACAATAGAGACATCGGGTTACACATTTTCCTCTTATGAACCCTATAGCGGATCAGCCCCAATATTTTTTTATCACTTAATCTTAAAAGGCCTGTTCGGGGAAAGGATACTACATTTTATTTTTTCGGGAGAAAAGGATCGTTCGGGCATCGTAGACAATGATCAAAGCGAGAGCAATCAGAATAAAGGTCACACTGCCTAAAAAATAGCTTTTCGACAGGAAAAAATGATAACCTTGATAGAGAAGTGCTCCTATTGTCGTTATCAACATGAACCAAGCAGGATAGATAGTATACTTCTTGGGCCTTTTGACTCCGACAAGATAAGAAGAGACAACGATTAAAGCTAGAGCTGCCACCAGCTGGTTTGACGCTCCAAAGATTGGCCAGATGACTTTATAGCCCTCGGTTCCCCCCAAAACTGCAGCAAAAACAAGGATGAATGCAGAGCTTATCCATCTGTTTTTAAAAATAGAGATCTTTTTACTCAAGAGTTCTGTAAAAATAAAACGGCCTAGTCTTGTTCCGGTATCAAGGGAGGTAAGAACAAAAGCATTTAGCATAACAATACCAAAGAAAAGACCTGAAGTTAAAGAAAGGCCGGGGAGGGAAGAGATGAATTTTCCATAACCTGTGGCAAAGGCTTGA
This sequence comes from Candidatus Aminicenantota bacterium, assembly GCA_030615975.1. Lineage (GTDB taxonomy): Bacteria > Acidobacteriota > Aminicenantia > Aminicenantales > Aminicenantaceae > JAUWYH01. The sequence goes on along the minus strand of JAUWYH010000106.1, from coordinate 4,706 downwards.
ATCGGATCTCCGAGAGAAGTCATCAGGTATTGAAAGCCAAATTGGCTTTGAGTCCCGGTTGGATCCCAGATCAAAGCGCTCGAAGCAATGAAAATCACAAGACCAGCCAGAGCAGCTTCAGTAACCATGCCTCCGAACCCGATGAATTTTCCACTAGCTTCATCAGGCAATTGTTTGGCCGTTGTTCCTCCAGCCACAACCGAATGGAAGCCTGAAATTGCGCCGCAAGCAATGATTGTAAAAAGAATGGGCCAAAGAGGGCCTCCTTTGCTGGAAAAGGAAACAATAGCTGGGGCATTGATAGAAGGATGAGAAACGATTAGCCCAAGATAACCTAATCCCAATCCTATGAAGAGAATCCAGGTACTAATGTAATCTCGAGGTTGGAGAAGAAACCATACAGGAAGAGAAGAAGCAAATAGACTATAGACAATCAAGATATAAAACCAAAAACTTTGAGGAGAAAGGCCTAGTATTTGGGCAGGCAGTCTTACAGGATACAAGTCTCCAAGATAGATGAGAAAGAAAAGAAAGGCTAAAGCAAAAATTGTTGCTGTAGGGACATTGATGCCTTTTTTATAGATGAGCCAACCGAAAATCATCGCAATAAAGATCAATCCAAAAGTGGGCATGACAATTTCTGGTTGAGAAACAAGGGTTTGCGAGGCAACCACAGCGAAGACAGCGATGACCAGCGCCAGGGCTAGCCAGAGAAAAACAGAAAATATTATTTTTGTCCGGAGCCCCAGAGTTTTTTCTGAAATATCTGCTAGAGAAGTACCTTTATTCTGAACAGAAGTCATAAGCGAAGTGTAGTCATGGACTGCTCCTAAAAAAATACTTCCGATTGCTACCCAGAGGATAGCGCCCAGCCAACCGAAATAGAGAACACCTAAAAGAGGTCCGATAATAGGCCCTGCTCCTGCGATTGAAGAGAAATGATGGCCAAAGAGGAGTGCTTTTTTTGCAGGTGAATAGTCAATTCCATCATAGAATTCTATGGCTGGAGTTGGGCGGGAGTTATCAGCCTGAACCACCCTTTTTTCTATGAAGCTCCCGTATATTCTGTAGCCTAGAATGAGCCAAACAATTAGAATAAAGGCAATGATTAGAGTATTCATTTTCTTTCTTTTTAAAAGGGCCTATTAAGGAAATATATTTTATGCTTCTTATTTTAAAAAGAAATAGTCGATTTCAACGATTATGTTTGGCTTGAAGAGTCGAACTGATCACTTCAAAGATTTCCTAATAAGATAAGCCACTAAGGCAAGAAAAGCTGCTAAAGCTATGAATTCTCCCAAATTCCCCGGCCAGACAATCCCTATTCCTTTAGGTTTGGTTTTTGTGATATATGCATACACTGCGACTAAGACCATCGCGATTCCTTCTCCAGCGATGAATCCTGAACCGAGAAGTATCCCTTTCTCTTTTCTTTTGGTTTTAAGCTCTTCATTTTTGCCGGATCTTTTCTCTGTAAATTTTCTGACAACTCCTCCGGCAAAAATCGGGGTCATGGTGGAAAGAGGTAGATAAATGCCTACAGCAAACGGAAGAGAAGGAACTCCGAGAAGTTCTGCGACAATAGCAAAAGCTCCTCCTATAAATACAAGTCCCCATGGTAGATTCCCACCAAGGACTCCTTCGATGACTGTTTTCATCAAAGTCGCCTGGGGTGCAGGCAAAGCTTCCGAGCCAAAAGTAAAGGATTCTCCTAGAAGCCAGACTGCTGCGGCAATGGCAAATGCTGATGTTAAAACCCCTATCAATTCTGCTGTTTGTTGCCTTTTGGGCGTGGCTCCGATTATGTACCCAGCCTTGAGGTCTTGTGATATGTCGCCTGCGATAGATGCACCTACACAGACTACTGTTCCTATCGTGAGGACTGTCACTTGACCCAAAACATCTGTCCATCCCATGGCATAAAACAAAAGGCTGGTCCCGAGAAGAGTCACAATAGTCATACCAGAAGTCGGATTTGAGGTTACTCCTACCAAGCCGACGATTCTGGATGAAACTGTCACAAAACAAAATGAAAAGAAAACAATGCAAACAGCGGCGATAAGGCGGATAATAACTCCAGTATCAATACCTATAATTTGTGGAGAAAGGATTATTATGGTTATTATTATGAGGATTCCAATGCCGAGAACCGTAATAGGCAAGTCGGTTTGAGTCCTTTTTCTCTGTTCTTGAGCATTTTTCTTTTTAATACTGACATCTTTAATGCCCATTTTCAGCGAATTAAACATCGTAGGTATAGACTTGATCACGGTGATGATTCCTGCCACTGCTACGGCTCCTGCTCCTATGACCCTGATGTATTTATCCCAGATTTGTTCTGCGGTCATCTGGGCTATTTGAAGATTTCCTTCAGGAAAAAGAGGAAAATTTATATGTTCCCCAAAATAAGCAATTAAGGGAATGATTCCCAGCCAGGAGAGAAGCCCGCCCGCGACCATAATCCCTGCAATACGGGGCCCCAGGATGAAGCCAACACCCAGCAGCGCAGGTGTGGGTTCACCGCCGAGTTTGGCTTTTTTGAGGATAGGAATCTTAAGATAGATTTTTTCTGGCCAGAGGTGCAAAAAGCTGACCAGGGTTTTGAAAACAGCCCCGACTCCCAGTCCGAGAAATACATTTTTAGCTTTAGCTCCTCCTACATCTGCTGAGATCAGAACTTGAGCGGCTGCTGTTCCTTCTGGATAAGGAAGCACTCCGTGTTCTTTGACAATTAAAGCTTTCCTCAAGGGAATCATAAAAAGCACTCCCAGAATTCCTCCAAGGAGTGCTAATGTGCCGATTTTGAATATACTTGGATTGAAACCCCAAAGGAAAAGAGCAGGAATAGTAAAAATGATTCCTGAAGCTAAGGATGAACTTGCTGAACCTGTAGTTTGAGCGATATTGCTGTCCAAAATTGTACTTTTTCCAATGACAGGAGTTAAAACTCTGAATACCGCTACAGCAATGACAGCCAGAGGAATCGCCGTAGAAATGGTTAGCCCAACCCTTAGGCCCAAATAGGCATTGGCTGAGCCGAAAATCACACCGAAAATTATTCCTATAATAACAGCCTTAAGAGTAATATCTCTGAAGCCTGTTTCATCGGGAACGTAAGGTTTGTGTTCTTCCATTTTAAATGTCCTTTTCTGTATTTATAAAAATAAAAAACATTCAATTCGAAGAAACTTTTTCATTTACAGACAATCAAATTTTCTACTGATTTATCCCAGGTAAAAAGAGAGATAAATTTAAAGGCCTTTTTCCCCATAGTCTCTGCCAAATCCTGGTTCTCAGCCAGCTCATCCAATTTCTCTGCGATTTTTCTTGGATTGGCTTCAAGAACATAACCTCTTTCAATGTTTTTGACGAGTTCTGCTGGGCCTCCGCTATCTTCAGTTGTAACCACAGGTTTTCTCGAAGCAAAAGCCTCTCCTGTCACAAGACCATAGTCTTCTCTCAGAGGAGCAAAAAACACGGCTCGACAGCGAGCATAATGGTCCATGACAGTCTTCTCATCAGTTGTCCCCAGAAGAAAGACTCTTTTTTCGAGATGATTCTTTTGTATCTTCAAAGTGAGATTTAATTTTTCTGGACCTTCTCCGATGATAACAGCCTTTAATTCTTTGCTTTTCACATACTTAAAAGCATCAATGAGAAGGTCTAATCTCTTCAATTTATGAAGCCTAGAAACAGAGAAAATGAAGTTTTGATAAGAATCTGTATAATAGCTTCGTTGAGGTGGTGGGGGATAAAGGACTTCAGATTGAATATTTCCCCATTTTTTTAGCCTTTTCTGGATTGTTTTTGATTGAGCAAATAATCTAGTGACATTGTGTTTAAGGAGGTAAGTATCTAAAGCATGAATGGCTATTTTCCTTAAATTTTCTTTTAGTTTTCTTTTAAAGCTGATCTGAGAAGAAAGGAGTTTCCATAAATCATAATATTCTCTCATACGATGATTGAGCCAGCAGACATGACAGGAATGTTTAACGGCAAAACTGGGGAAACGAAAGGATATGACCTGATGGATTTTTCGGCCTAAGCCATCCTCTCCGAGGTCGGTGAGGCGCGTGGCAAGATAGGCGCGAAATTGGTAACCAAATCTGTTCTGGGGTGTCAGAATCAAATCGGCCTCATACCCATATTCTCTGAGGGCCTTCACAGTGCTCTGAGCGATGATCAAATGTCCCCCTTTGACAAAAGGAACATCAGAAGTGACAACCGCAACTCTTTTTTTCTCCAGCATTTGCTGCTTTTATTTTATTTTTTATTCTGAAATATGCAAACTTTTATTTAAAAAACATTAAAAAAAGTCTTTTTCTATAAGTTTTTCGACAATCAAAGGCTGAAAACCAGGAGGTTTTTGAGAGATCACAAACTCGAGGAAATTTTACATCATAGATACTATTTTTTACTTTCCAATCCTGAATGAATTCAATAAGCAAGCATCTTTCCTCTTTATTTATTCTTTGAAATATTTTCCCCTTAAAAAGAGATTCGATTGGAAAGAATGTTATCTATTTGGAAGGAAAAAAATTATTTTCCTGGTGAGGAAGAGTCTTTCCTGAAATGAATATATAAAAAAATAAAGCCCATCAAGCTAACCCAAAGTTTCAACAGCTTTCTTGTTGTTACTCGTTTTGAGCACTAGAAGAACTTTTCCTGTTCCAGCAGAAGTCCCATAACAATATTCTATATCGATT
>JAUWYH010000189.1 GCA_030615975.1 Candidatus Aminicenantota bacterium | reverse complement strand
AAGGCTTCAATCCCATCTGCAGGCCTCACGTCTTTGGGACAAACCTCGTTGCATTTAAAAATAGTATCGCACCCCCACACTCCTCCTTCTGTATTAACCTTAGACAAGCTCAAGAAATCTCTTTCATCTCGAGGATCCTTGATCAAACGGTAAAGTTTAGCCAGAGCAGCCGGCCCTAAATATCTCTCATCCCTTGAAGCCACAGGGCAGGCGCTGTAACAACATCCACACATCACACAGTTGATATACTGTAAGATTTTTTCCATTTCTTTCTCTTCTATCCTATGACCTTTCTCGAGAGGTTTCTCACTGGAATGAATGTAAGGGTCAATTTTGTAAATAGCCTCCCAGAACGGATCCATATCAACCACCAAATCTTTCTGAACCTCCAAATTCGGGAGAGGTTCTATGACAATAAGAGAAGACCCTAAAGAACCAACCTCAACTCGGCAAGCTAAATCAAACCGCCCGTTAAGCACCATGGCGCAAGCACCACAGATAGCCTCCCGGCAGCTATATCTAAATGAGAGGGTGGAATCCTGTTCATTTCTTACGTCCATCAGGGCTTCCAAGATGGATTTTTTCTCAGAAGTTTCATAATGAAAATCCTGAAAATAAGGATGTTTATCTTTTAAAGGATCATACCTTAAAATCCTAAAAATATATTCCATATTCAATATTTTCTCTCTACAGGCTTGTACTTTTCTATTTTCACATCTTTGTAGCCAATCTGAGATTTTCCATCCTTCCACGAAACCAAAGTATGTTTAAGCCAATCTTTATCATCCCGTTTGGGGAAATCCATTCGATAATGGGAGCCTCTTGTCTCTTCTCTATTCAAGCCACCCAAGGTAATCACTTCCGCCAAATCGAGCATAGATTCAAACTCAATGATGTTCACAAGTTCCTGACAGAAGCGAAGGTTCTTTCCAGAAATATAAACTTGATTGTAGTCTTCTCTTAGTTTGCGAATTCTTTCCAGAGCTTCCGCTAAATTTCTCTTATCCCTGAAGATATCGACCTTCTCACTCATAATCACTTTAAGCTTATTCATCAAGAGATGAACTTTTATTCCTGAATCTCGTCTCATCCACTCTTCAATCCTGGACTTTATTTCTGAAGCTTCATCAAGGAGAACTTTTTCGCCTTCTTCATTATTTTCACTTCCTTTAACATAATTCGAGGCCTCTTCTCCTGCAATCCTGCCAAAGACAACTGTCTCGAGAAGGGAATTCCCCCCAAGACGATTAGCCCCATGAACACTCACAGAGGCACATTCTCCTGCTGCAAAAAATCCCTCCACAAAAGAAGCACAACTCTCATCGACATCAATCCCCCCCATAGAATAGTGCTGGGCAGGTTGAATAGGTATGGGTTCATCGATAGGGTCGATCCTGGCAAAATTCATACAGATTTCACGGATCGCAGGAAGCCTTTTTTTGATTTTCTCTTCGCCTAAGTGTCTCAAATCAAGATGGACATATTGGCCCTCAAAACCATTCCCTTTATCAATTTCTGTCTGAGTGGCGCGAGCAACAATATCTCTGGGAGCAAGCTCCATAGCTGAGGATGCATAATCCGCCATGTATCTTTTCCCTTTGTTATTGAGGAGATATCCGCCTTCTCCTCTTGCTCCTTCTGTAATCAGAATATTTTTTCCTAAAAGAGAAGTGGGATGAAACTGAACAAATTCCATGTCTTTTAAAGGAATGCCAGCACGGTAGGCAATGCCGATACCGCTTCCGTGATTTATATAAGCATTGGTGGTTCTCAAATAGACTCTTCCGTATCCGCCGGTGGCAAAGATGACAGCCCGGGCTTTTATCGGCATTATTTTAGCAGTGGTTAAGTCAAGAACCACAACTCCTAAGCACTTTCCGTCTCTCACTATAAGCCTAGTTACGAGCCATTCATTGTAAAATTTGACTTTCTTTTTTATGGACTGTTCAAAAAGAGCATGAAGGATAACCAGGCCAGTCCGATCAGCTGCATAACAAGTCCGAGGAAATCCTGCTCCGCCAAACGGCCTTTGGGCAATAACCCCACCAGGGAAGCGGCTAAAAGGCACTCCCAGATGCTCTAATTCATAAATTGTAGGGATAGCTTTCTTACACATTAATTCGGCAGCGCTCTGGTCAGCAAGATAATCACTTCCTTTAACGGTGTCGAAAGCATGCCTCTCCCAGGTATCATCTTTCCCATTAGGATTATTTCCCAGAGCAGCGTTTATTCCTCCCTGAGCAGCCACAGAATGAGACCGAAGAGGATGGACTTTGGAGATGACAGCAACCTTATGAGCAGGATCACTGTTTAGCGCAGCGGCCAATCCTGCCAATCCACCCCCGACGACAAGGATGTCTTGAGCGATCATTCAATAATCCCTGGTAAAATAAAAAATGAGAAGCAGCGTACAAACAGCCAAAATAAGAAAAGTGGAAATCCAGAAAAGTAATTTTTCTCTCCGGAGTCCAAGATCGATAATTATTGTTCTCAGGCCATAAAACGCATGAGAAACAACAGATATGATGAGCAGGACATCGATAAAGGGATTGGTATGAAGAACAAGAGCCCAATCAGGTTTTTGTCCTTTCGTCATTAAAAATAAAGAGGTTATAAATTTAATACTCAAGAGAAGGATGAGGAGTAATCCGCTGATTCGATGGAAGACCCATACAAACATCGAGTGATCTCCTTATTGGTGGGAGGATATATTAAATTAAAGTCAAAAAGGAATGTCAAGAAAAAGGGGAATGTGGTAACAGGAATAGTTAATCATAAGAGATAAGACCGCATAGCTTAAAATGAGAATCTAAAAAAGAATTATGATTTATTTGACTTAAAAGGAAGACTTTCCTCTCTACTCCGTCTAAATTATGTACGGAGGCTAAGAAGAAAAGTTAATAGCAAGAAAGGATATTTTGACATTAAAAAAATTTTTGGAAAAAGGAAATAAAATTATAATTCCTAGAAAGCGAAGATTAAAATTCAATCCAAGGAGGAAAAGATGTCTAAGATTTATTCCGTTCTTACATTTTTTATTCTAGTCCTGATAACCGTCTTCCTGAGTGCACAAGAAGTAAATGTGACAGGAGACTGGGCGCTTACATTCACAACTCCACGTGGAGAAATGACCCAGGACGTCAATTTTGAGCAAGAGGGAGAAAACCTGACTGTTACTATGCAGGGCCGTCGTGGCGAAATCACAGGAGAAGGTACCATCAAAGGGAATGAAATCGAATGGACATTGACACGAAGCACACCAAGAGGCGAATTCACAATGACTTACACAGGAACGGTCGAAGGAGATACGATGTCGGGCGAAGTTCAAATGGGTGATTTCGGCTCCGGTGAATGGAAGGCAAAGAAAAAATAGCC
>JAUWYH010000047.1 GCA_030615975.1 Candidatus Aminicenantota bacterium | reverse complement strand
ATTTCAGTCTCAATTGCAAACGAAAAATTTTTGCCTAATCTCTCCTTTGGCTATAATAAAAGAGATGCTAACTCGGCATCCTATTCATTTCTTGATGCTTCAGACCAAGTCTCCACTCTATACTCAAATTATTCAGCTCAGATCTCTCAACTCATTCCTACAGGAGGCAGTTTTTCTATCAATTTCGACGGTTACAAGAACGACACAAACAGAAGTTTCCAGTCTATTAATCCTCGCTACGGAAGTACGCTGACTTTTAATTTTACCCAACCTCTCCTGAAAAACTTTGGCTTTAAAATGAGCCGTAGAGAAATAATCGTCGCTAAAAATAACATGGGTATTTCAGAAGAAAACTTTAAAAGATCTTTACAGGATACAATTTACAGCGTAGAGGAGGCTTACTGGAATCTGGTCTACAGCATCGAAATCCTCAAAGTGAGAAAACAATCTCTGAAATTGGCACAGGACTTGCTGGAAAAAAATAAAAGAGCAGTTGAGGTAGGAACTCTGGCCCCCATTGAAATCCTGAGCGCTAAAGAGCAAGTTGCCACTCGGGAAGCGGAGATCCTTGAAGCCGAAGCCTCAACTAAGAATAACGAGGATATTCTGAAAGCAATCATCAACCTCGCTGCAGAAAAAGAAGGAGCTGATTTAGTAAAAATTATACCCATAGATAAACCAGTATTTGCAAAAACGGAAGTGAATCTCGATGAGGCCCTCTTTAACGCCATGGAAAACCGACCTGATTTAAACGCAACGAGAATAGATTTGAAAAACAAAGAAATAAATTTAACATACAGCAGGAATCAACTTCTTCCAGACCTGAGTCTTCAAGCTTCCTACTGGAGCCCGGGAATAACAGGAGACCAAATATTATATCTAAACGACAACGCCTTTTCAGGTATAATCGTCGGCACGATTCCTGGCAGTGCATCTGATGCAATAAAGGATGCCTTTAATTTCAAATACAAGAATTGGTCTGTTGGGCTAACGCTTTCCATTCCAATAAATAGCATACTCTCGCGTGCAGCCTATGCTCAGGCAAGGGTTAATCTTGAACAGTCGATGCTTCGGCTGAAGAACCAGGAACAGCAAATATTTCTTGAGATTAAGAATACAGTAAGAGCCGTGCAAACTAACTATAAACGGGTCCAGTCTTACAAAGTCGCACGGGAGCTGGCAGAGAAAAAGTTAGAAGCTGAAGAGGAAAAACTCAGGGTGGGTCTTAGCACAAACTATTTTGTCCTTCAATATCAAAGGGATCTGGCTAATGCTCAGACGATAGAACTCAAAGCGATTATCGACTACAATCTTTCTTTAGCCCTCTTAAATAGGGCTTTAGGGATAACTCTTAAAGAAAAAAATATCTCCATCACTAAAATTTTAGAGCAGTAAACTTTAAAGGATATGATGATTCGCTTATAATATAGGGTCAAAAATGAGAAATGGAATCAAGAACTTACTCGTTGTTCTTCTTCTTTTGACCTCTGTGCTCCTCACTTACTCCCAAGAAAACGACAATGATTATTATGTAAAAGTTCCAGAATTTTCCTCTCCTCCCAAAATAGACGGCAAACTGGAAAATCCTCTCTGGGAAAAAGCTGCAGTTCTCGATGCCTTTACCCAATACGAACCGCAGGAAGGGGTTCAACCCTCTGAAAAAACATTTGTCTACCTCGGATATGATAAAAAAAATCTTTATATCGCCATCCGCTGTTTCGACTCTAACCCAAAAGCTATCAGAGCCACTCTTACTCAAAGAGACAAGGTGCGCGGTGAAGATGAAGTAACCATTTATCTTGACACCTTCAACGATAAAAAAAGAGCCTTTGTCTTTAAGATAAATCCATATGGCGTTCAAACCGACGGCATCTATAGTGAAACGCAGCGAAGGCGCCGCGGTGGGGGATTTGATAAAATTGACAAAAATTGGGATACTTTTTTCCTCTCCAACGCTCATATTGATAATCAGGGCTATACAGTTGAGCTGTCTATTCCATTTAAAAGCTTAAGATTCCCCAACAAGCGTCCTCAGGTTTGGGGTCTCCAAATAATGAGAACTATCAGGCGAAAAAACGAAGAAATTTACTGGCATCCGCGGTCTCGGGATGTAAACGGCTTCCTTATTCAAGCCGGAACTTTAGAGATTGATGGCGTTATCGAAAAAGGACGAAATTTTGAAATCATGCCCGTCTTAACAGGCCTGAAACAAGATGAAGAAAAATTCGTCCCTGAAGTTAGCCTAAACCTCAAGTACGGAATCACTTCTAATTTGACGGCCGATATCACTATTAACCCAGACTTTAGTCAGATAGAAGCAGACATGCCCCAGATTGACGTCAATCAAAGGTATGCCCTCTATTATCCTGAAAAAAGACCTTTCTTTCTAGAAGGAAAAGACCTCTTTGATACTCCCTTTGAATTAGTTTACACTCGAAAAATCGTCAACCCTTTGTGGGGAGTTAAACTTACAGGGAAAACAGGTAAAACAACTCTTGGCTTTTTAAGCATTTATGATAAAAATCCCCCTGAAATCAACATTTCAAGTTCCTCTGAAGAAGAAGATGAAGAAGACGACGAAGAGGAAGAAAATCCTTTTATAGCCCTGATTAATGTCTTACGCCTTAAAAGAGACCTTTATCCCGAATCCCATATCGGCTTTATTTTAACAGACAAAGAAATGGGACTCTCCAGGAATTCCATTACCAGCAATTATAACAGAGTTGCGGGTATAGATGGTCATTTCAAATTCCGAAATTACTACAGATTTTCTTTTCAAATTCTAAGCTCCCTGAGTAAATTTGGAGAGGAAAAGACCGATTGGGTCCCTGCCATGAGTTTCAACTTAAATCGAGCCTCACGGCATTTGTCTCTCTCCGCTGATTTTCAAAGTATCCCCCCTGATTTTGAAGCCTCAGGTGGCTTTTTCCGCCGTAAAGACATTAAATCCTTAAACACCCGCATCAGTTATGCCTTCCTTCCCCAGAATGATTGGATCATCTCCATCCGTCCTTCCTTTGAATATAAAAGAATCTATGACTTTGACAACACTCTCACCGATGAAGAATTCGAAATTTCAGGTTTTTTAAACGGCTGGAGGCAGTCTCATATCTGGGCCACTTTTTCTACTGGACTAGAGAGATATGAAGAAATAGATTTCCAAAAAAAAACATTCCGGGCAAATTTCAGTTCAGAGCCACTTTCCTGGTTGAGCGGCAATATTTCTTATTCTTTTGGAGATGGTATTTATTACGATGAAGATCCTCCTTATTTAGGTTATAAAACCTCCGTTGGATCGAGAATCACTCTGAAACCTCTTAACAACCTTCGTTTATTCTATAATTTCAAGAGGAATAAGTTTTATGAGAGCAAGGGTGGAGAAAAAGTATATGAGATAAACATACTTAGCCAGCGTATAAGCTATCAGCTTTCACGCACTTTATCCCTGCGGCTTATCACAGATTATAACGACTATCATAAAGAACTCTACAACAGTATCCTCATGAGCTACGAGTACAGACCTGGTACAGTTTTTTATCTAGGAGTAGACGACAACCAGGAAAAGGACGATTCAGGAATTTTCCGGAAGGAAGGGCGTTATTATTTCATCAAATTTTCATATTGGTGGCGGATATAGAGCATAGAAATTATACTTTTATTAATTCTACATTTCCTATAGAATAGCTTATAAACAATGAAAAACATAAAATATATTCTTCTCTTTTTATTTTTTCCAGCATTAATCTCTCCAGGAGAAAGAAAAGAATTCAACCTATCTGAAATCATCAGTTTAGGCCTAAAAAACAATCCTCAAATTTTGGCCAGAGAACAAGAAGTCAAAGCAAAAAAAGCAATTTACGAATCCTCGAAACTTTTTTTCAATCCAGAGATTGAATATGAGATAGGTCAAGGAAAGACCCTTGATACAAAAGAGAAAGTTAATACTGGAGGAATTGCTATCGAACAGTCTATAGAAAATCCGATAAAGAGAAAACATCGGATAAGAATGTCTGAAAAAAACTGGCAAGCTTCCGGCTACTCCCTCAATTTCTCAAAACTTGAAGTGATTTATGAAATAAAAAATATATTTTTTACGATTTTGCTTCAAAGAAATCTTGAAGAGATCGGCCTCAAGAATCTTGATTCTATCAAAAAAACGTATCAGCTTATCGAAAAAAGAGCAAAACTGGGAGAGGTTAAACAATTGGAGGCTATAAAATTGAATGTAGAGATCCTTAAAGCTCAAAATGAATTGGAGAGAATAAAAACTGAGCTAAAATTGGCAAAGGATAATCTCAATAAATTCTTGGGGAACGTTCTCCCCCCAGAGTTCTCTGTTCAAGGCAAGCTTGACTACAAGAAATTAAAAATCGAGGAAAAATTCTTAGTTGATAAAATATCAGCCATTCATCCTTTACTCAAAAAAAAGGAAAAAGAGTTGGAATTATCGATCAGCAATATAAGTTATGTTAAATGGCAGAGGATTCCTGATCCAAAATTAAAAGCATTCATCCAGAATGAAATTGATGGGAAAAATAAAGGTCTTGGAATAACCATAGAAATACCTCTCTGGAATTTCAAATCAAAAGAAATCGCAGAGGCAGAGAGTTTATTTTTGAAAGAAAAACAAGAATTGAAAGCCTTAGAAATAGAACTGACAACTGAAGTAAAATCTAAATTCAGACAGTTACAGCTGACGGAGCAAAAAATCGAGCTTTTTTATACTGGGCTTTTAGCTCAAGCTGAACAAAGCTTAAAAATTGCTAAAATTAGCTATGAGCAGGGCGAGATATCTTTAATGGACTATTTAGACTCCCAAAGAACATATAATGAGATTATTAAAGATTATTATCAGGCATTATATGAATGGAATTCGAACAAGGCATCATTGGAAAAATCTATAGGAGAAGAAATAAAATGAGAAAATATTTGCTATTACTCATAATCTTAAGTTTGATTTTTTGTAAAGGGGAAAATGCATCGGACCAAAGTCAGAATGCAAAACTTAAAGAAAATCAACATGAAGAACATGAGGAATTAAATGTGTCCTTAGAAAAACAAAAACAATGGGGAATAGAAGTAGGCGAAGTTTCAGAGATAAATATTTCTTCTAAGATTAATCTCTTAGGTGTGATCTCTTTAAATCAGAACAAAACTGCTCATATTTCTTCCCTTGTTGAAGGAAAAGTTGTTTCTCTATTAACCGATTTGGGAGATAAAGTCCGAAAAGGACAAACTCTTCTTGTCCTTAACTCTCCCGAATTTTCTCAAACAAAAGCAGAATTTTTTAAATCTAAGACTAATCTGAATCTAAGACGTAAGGAATTTGAAAGGTCTAAAGTTTTATTTGAACAAAAAGCCATTGAAAAGAAGGAATTTTTGAGAAGAGAAGCAGAATATTCTAAAACCATCATTCAGTATGATGTTGCTAAGTCTAATCTTCATTCATTAGGATTTCTCCCTTCTCATATAGAATCCCTTATAAAAAAATATGAATCTTTAAGCGGCAATTCAGATTCTCTTGAATTAAATGACCCATATTTATCTATCATCTCTCCATTATCTGGAAAAATCATATTCAGAGATGCTATTATCGGAGAATGCATTGAACCTGATAAGATGCTTTTTAAAGTTTCAGATTTATCCTCGCTGTGGGCACTTTTAGATGCATATGAAAAAGATTTGCCTTTTATAAAAAAGGACAGCATGGTAAGAATAAAGTCCACACTGTATCCAGATAAAGAATTTGAAGGCAAAATCACTTACATAAGCGATATGATTGATGAAAAACTAAGAACTGCAAAAATCAGAGTAGAAGTTAATAATAAGGATAATTTATTAAAGCCAAATATGTTCATTCTCGGAACAATTGAAAATAAAAATAAAAGGGAAAGATTTCTGAATGTTCCAGGAGAAGCCGTTCAAAATCTGAACGGAAAAAAGGTAGTGTTCCTCCAAGAAGAAAAAGAGACATTTGCTCCTCAAGAAGTAAAGATAAAGGGGAAAATAGATGGAAATGTCATCATAGCTGAGGGCTTGAAGCTTGGCCAGGAAATAGTAGTAAAAGGAGCATTTTATCTTAAAGCAGAATTAAACAAAAAATCCTTTGGTGGAGCACACGTACATTAAAAAAAATTTAGAAAGAATTTTTAATGGTCCAAAGTTTTATAGAAAAAGTGTGATTTTAGGATATTTCTTTTTGAACTTATTGACCTCCATATTGACAGTTTTGTTCTTTTATCATGTTAAATAAAATAGTAGAATTTTCTATAAAACAAAAACTATTCGTTATTGCAGCAACATTTATAATCCTTATTTTAGGCATTCTTTCTTACCAAAAATTACCCATTGATGCTTTCCCAGATCCCTCTCCCTGTTTGGTTCAAATCTATACCGAAGCAGAAGGAATGGCTCCTGAAGAAGTAGAAAGATTGATATCCTACCCAATCGAGGCCTCTATGTTTGGTCTTCCTCGAGTGAAAAACATTCGTTCTTTTTCCACCTTTGCCTTATCTATGGTGAGTGTATACTTCAAAGATGGAACAGATATTTATTTTGCGAGACAGCTCGTTTCACAAAGACTTCCTCAGGTTAGAGAACAACTTCCTCCCCAAGCAGAAAACCCGATATTGGGGCCTATATCAACTGGATTAGGTTTGGTCTACCTCTATTATCTTGAAGGAGAAAATTATTCTCCCCTAGAAATAAGGACTATCCAAGACTGGATTATTAAATTTGATCTTCAGTCAGTACCTGAAGTAACCCAAGTTTTAAGCATCGGGGGAGATATAAAGCAGTTTCAGATTCTTGTGGACCCTAACAATTTGATTAAATTCAATTTGACTTTGAATGATCTGATCGAAGCCGTTAGAAAAAATAATCAAAACATTGGCGCAAGTTTTATCACCAAAGGAAAGGAAGAATACATCGTAAGAAGCATTGGACTGGTTAAAACCATCTCTCACCTCAAAAATATACATGTGGCCAATTACCAGGGAACCTCTGTCTACGTCAAAGATTTAGCTGAAGTAAAAATAGGCCCTGCTATCAAAAGGGGAACAGCTCTAGCTGAAGGAAAAGGTGAAGTTGTAGCAGGGATGATGCTTAAGTTATTCGGTTCCAATACAGTCCGCGTCATAGAAAATATCGAAAAAAGAATCGAAAATATAAATAAATCTCTTCCTCCTGGAATAAAAATCGTCCCTTTTTACAATCAGGCATCATTGGTAAAAAAATGTGTTTTCACAGTGAGTTCTTCTTTATTGTTAGGGATAATTCTAGTTATGTTCATTCTTTTCCTTTTCATGGGTGATTTCAGATCTTCCTTGATTGCCACATTTTCTCTTCCTTTTTCTATTCTCTTTTCTTTTATATTAATGAACAGGATAAGCTTATCAGCTGATTTGATGTCCTTCGGAGGATTGGCTATAGGTATTGGTATTTTTGTCGATGCCTCTATTGTCATGGTAGAAAATATACTCAGACATGTTCAAACGTCCTCTGAAGCCATTCACCATTCAATTTTGCGAGCCGCAAATGAAGTTACCCGTCCAATTTTCTACGCAATTGTTATCATTATATTGGTTTTCCTACCCATATATACCCTTCAAGGCGTAGAAGGTATAATGTTTCGTCCCTTAGCTTACGCTATAACTTTTGCTTTATTGGGTTCTCTTATATTTTCTTTAACCTCTGTACCCGCCATCTCTTATCTTATCGCCTCAAAAAGAAAAAAATCAAAGAGAGAATCATTCATAATTAAAAACATAAAAAAAATATATTTACCATTATTTAAAGGTGCTCTTAAAAAAAGAAAAATAGTTTTTCTTTTTACAATTATTCTGTTTTTTACAGCTGTCGCCCTGATTCCTTTCTTAGGAACAGAATTCATTCCTCGATTAGAAGAAGGAACAACTCACTTAAGAGTAACAATGGATCCAAACATAAGCATTCAAGAAACTATTGATTTAACTAATAATATAGAAAAGGAAATTAAAAGTTTCTCAGAAGTACAAGGAGTTTTGAGCCGAATTGGGAGGGGTGAAATCGGTAGTCACGCCCACTTTGTTAATAATGCTGAAGTCTTGATAACCCTAAAGCCAATTAATAAGTGGAAAAATTTTAAAACTAAAGATGAGTTAATAGAAGCGATGGAAATGAAACTGGATAAATTTCCAGGAATTCTTCTTAACTTCACTCAGCCTATCGCTCATAATTTAGATGAACTTATTTCTGGCGTTAAAGCTCAAATTGCAATTAAAATATACGGTGAAGATTATCCAGTTTTGCAAAAAAAGAGCATTGAGATAAAAAATATAATCTCCGCCATTAGAGGTGCAACTGACGTCCAAATAGAACAATTTACAGGCCAGAATCAACTACAAATAATATTGAACAGAGATAATATTGCTCGATATGGAGTCCATATAGAAGATGTTCAAGAAACGATAGAAGCGTCTTTAGGAGGGATTACTTTAGGCAAAATCTATGAAGGGAATAAAAAGTTTGATATTTTCTTGAGGTTCAAACCGCAATTCAGAAAAGACATTCCTGAAATCGAAAATTTATTGATTCCTTTACCTCCAGGAGGATCTATTCCATTAAAATTTTTAGCAGAAATTAAAGAAGTTATCGGACCTCGCCATATTAATCGAGAAAATAACAATAGATATGTAACTATTCAATGCAACATTCGCGGAAGAGATATCGGGAGTTTCGTAAAAGAAGCTCAGAAAAAGATAGATGATAGTGTGTCGTTGCCTCCTGGATACACAAAAACCTGGGGAGGACAGTTTGAACTCCAACAACAGGCTAATAGAAGATTAATGTTAATTATTCCTGTTACTCTAATAGCTATCGGCCTTATTCTTTTTACAGTTTTTTACTCCCTAAAAGATGTGCTAATCATATTCCTGAATATTCCTTTGGCCTTAATGGGAGGAGTAATTGCTTTAATTATTTCAGGTCAATACTTAAGTGTACCTGCATCTATCGGATTTATAGCGCTTTTCGGAATTGCTTTAGAGAACGGATTAGTCCTTGTTTCTTATTTTCATAAATTAGTAAATCAAGGCTTGAAGATGAATGAAGTGTTAATAACCGGAGTAAGCTTGAGAATTAGACCTGTCTTAATGACTGCGTTTACCACTATGTTTGGACTTATTCCTCTGTTAATTGCCCGAGGACCAGGAGCAGAAATTCAAAGGCCTCTGGCTACAGTCGTAGTTGGCGGACTTTTTACCTCAACTATTGTTACTCTTATCGTTCTACCTCTTGTCTATCAGACTTTAAAAAAAACAAAGACAGAAGGATGATGCCTGATCAGAAAAAACAGTCTAATAGGTGATCCCTTTCTTGAT
>JAUWYH010000154.1 GCA_030615975.1 Candidatus Aminicenantota bacterium | reverse complement strand
AGCATTTCTTCATCGAAATTAGCTAATAAATCATAATCAAAATGCCCTAAGTTTTTATTTAATCTTAAATTTAATTCCTGTTCTTTTTCTAGTTTGGTAATTTTTATGTAGCTTACCGGGATAGTTTTATATCCCAATTCTTTGGCTACTATTAGTCTCTGATGTCCACCTATGACTATATTTTTTCTGTTCTCTGCAGAATTAACCACTATCGGTTCCACAAAATCAAATCTTTTTAAACTTTCCTTTAGGTCCTTATATTCCTTTTCAGTCAGAGCACGCGGATTGTATTCTGAAGGATTAAGCTCATCTATCGATACGTCTTTTATTTCCATATTAATTCTCCTCACCTTTTTTTCTAAATTAAAACTTGTTCTATCGCTCTTATCCTGCATTGTGCAATTTCGATATACTCTTCATCATTATCAAATCGGGATATCTCATTTAAAATAAAAAAATGGCCTAAGCTTTTCAAAATTATTTTTCAATAATTCTAAAGAGCCTAGGCCATTAGCCTAACTTTTAGACATTATACTATTCGATTTTCTTATTAAATTTTATCAAATTAATTGATTTCTGTCAAAACAGGGATCAATCCATTGTTATCCCTTTATTCCCCCTCTTTTTCTCTTTTTTTATAATTATTTTATTTCCTTTTACCGTTATTCTCGTACTTCCTTTTTTTCTATTTTCCCGCTCAAAAAAACCTTCTTTAATTAATTTATCTACTTTATGTAAAATTCTTTTCTTATTTTCCCAATCTTCATATCTTTCTTTTAAAATCTTATAAAGTTCTCTAAAGAAACCATGTAGAGGGAATATCATCATCCAAATAAGTATAGCGATTGACAGATTCCTAAGTATCATTATCATTTTAGATGCCCTTTCATTCCCATCCGGTAATCAATGCTCTATTTCTTGCTTGCCAACCGCCCTGAGCAGTCTCCTAATTCTCGCCGAATCGACATCCAGATCATGCTCCCACAGGGAAAAGACCCGATACCCCCTACGATTAAGAAGAGACCTGACTCGCCTCCTCCTGGCCCTGTTCCTCTCTATCTTTTCTCTCCAAAATTTCCTATTTGTCTTGGGCAGCCTAAAATGCCGAGGGCATCCGTGCCAGAAGCAGCCGTCCACAAATATGCAAAGCCTGGCCGACTGAATCAAAAAGTCCGGCCTGCCCCCAATCTCAGGCTGGTACTCAAAGGAAATTCCCTCGCTCTCGAGAAGGCGCTTCAAAAAAATTTCGGGCCTAGTATCGAAGCCCCTTATTTTCGACATTATTTCCGATCTTTTCTCTTTCGACACAATATCCATAACCAACTCAATTATACCGCAAAACCGGTAAACTCCCAAGATATAATAACATTGAATTTTAAAAAACTAAATGGTTTCTGTCAAAATTAACTCAGCTAAAAAATCTATTTCGCCTTTCGAAATATATTATACTTTACAGTAAGAATTCTGTCTCCAGTATCTTTTGGTCCATCTGGAAATTGTAATCTTCTATCGTAATCCACGTCGATAGAAATTTTATTAATTGTATATTTGTTGTAATAGAGTTTCATGAGAAGCTCTCTGAATTGCCTTACTACACTCCTGGTATTCGTTTCTGCTGTTTTATCCATCTTTTTTCTATCCTCTTTTTTTATCATTTACATTTTTAGATAACTCTTTTATCTGATAATAACATTTATTTTTTTTGCAATAAATTAGCTTAGGCGTGGGATTCCAAAATCTCATACACTCATATCTAAATTCACACATACTACAAAAAGGCACTTTATTTTTCGAAGTATCCATATTAGGCCTCCTATTTTTTTAAGCCATTTTATTTCTTGATTATTATATTTTAATATGGCATCTCGAAAATTTGTAATTATCCTCTTTATTTCTTCTTCGCCTGCCATCAGGAATTTTATGGACCATATCATATCTTTTAATTCCAAAGGCTCTTTCATCCCTTAGGCCACCTTTTAACCATCCAGTCCAATATCTTTATAATTAACTTTTTTATCCCATACGCTTCAATAAAATCGTCAAATAATTTAACCCACGCATCGTGCCACATTTCAAGTTCTTCTTGTAAAGTTTTGCTCATCCCCCTGACCTTCCTTTCTCCCCAATCAGCTATAATAATAAATCCAAAATGCTGTCCTGTTCAAGGCTTTCAGGCGAGAGGTCAATGTCGCTTTTGGCCTTGTCTTCAACAAGTTTAGCACCCGCTCTCGATAAAATATCTTTGAGTTCTATGCTGTTCTGGTAGAAGCTCATAAGGTATTTTCTGCTATTTTCGGCGAATTCCGAATTGGATGACGTAATCGACATGCCGATTGATGTCTCGGCGAAATAGAATCTGCTCTCATTCATTGTAGTAATCAATAATCCCAATATCTTTTGTTTCTGACTAATTTCAGATTGGACGACTGAAACAATGTTATTGGGATTTACCATATAATTCTCTCCAAAGTCTTTGGCCTTTTCTTTGGCAACAATTATCTTAAAGGGAACTTTTTTTTTTATCTCACTATCGTAGTTATAGTAATTCAGGAAGAAGATGAAGCCATCTTTTAATTGTTTTTCTACATAGAATAATTCTGTCGCTCCATTAGGTCCTCGTGCATCAGTAACATCACCTGAAAACAGAATGCTTCCTCCATCTGTTCTATAACTGGCATCCCATCCGATCTTCCCAACAGATGGAGAGATTAGAGAAAGGTCTAAATCTATCCTATTATGAAAAACGTTTTCCCAATGGATCCCGACAAGCATATCCTGCGGAATAGATATATAGGTTCCTGATGGAAAATTCCCAGTGAATTGTTTCTCTGTTGCCGGCAAACTGTAATTTATATAATCAGGAATGTAGATTTTTTTGCCTTTTACGTTTTTCTCGACATCTTCTACAATTGAGTCCAAGACAAGAGCTAAAGTTAATTTTGCTGCTGGTTTATTCTCAAAATTAAAATCTGTAGCAAACGCCTTTCCATTCCGTATTCTGTATAAGATTGAATCAACATCTTTTGTCCTAAATTTTAGGGCGTAAGCAAGTCTTATTTTTCTAAAAGTGTTTACCCTTCCTAATTCACCTTCTAATTTATCCCTGTCTATCCTTTCATTCCTTTTGATTTTAGCAGTAATTTCATTGAGATAATCTTCTGGCATAGGTTTATGAAAATGGATTGCCAACTTTCTTATTCTATTAACAATGGATTTTAGTTCTCGATTAGTTCTAAAAGCAAGAAATATCGGTTTGAACCTGTAAAATATTTCCGCTAATTTCTTCAAGCCATAATATTCAAAGTTAATATTTTCAGAATCGTTGGACATAACATTTTTTTTATTGTAATCTTTGAAAAGCTTAATAATTTTGATATTTTTACCTTCTTTTATCTTCTCTATCAATTCTTTAGATTTTATTAAGAGTGTAGAATCCGTCGCAACATACACAACATACCTCAAAAACCCGACAGGGCTTTCAGGAACCAAGTTCAAATACTCATACAAAATCACTCTAACTTCTTTGTTCCTTACACTCCCGACTTCCTTTCCGTTTATGTCCACAAACAAGGCTACATCTGTCACATCATTTATCGTGTCTTCCTTTAGCGCAATTCCTGAGTTAAGCAGTTTCAACAGTTTGTCTTTAAGTTCCTGCTTGGTGTAGCCTTTTATTACTACCAACTTTATTTCATCTATGTCTATTTCAGGGATTTCCAATATTTCTTTTGGAATGTAAACATAATCCTTGTCATAAAGCTTATCCGTATCAAAATCTTCCAAGCTCAATATCTTTTTGGACAAATTGTCTACTTTCCAATTTTCTAAATGTTCCTTTTGAAATAGATATTTTACGGGGTCTTTTTTGCCATAAGTTGTGAGGTAATGAGCAACCTGCTCTACAACTAATTGTTCTATATCTGCCTCCTTAACCTTTTTCCAGGATTTATGGAACGTAGAATTTACTTTTTCACTTGTTATCCCAAAAACTCCTTCAACCAATTTTATCAATTCGTCATAATTTGAATAATTATGAATCACTTCTGGGGAAAATATAAATCCTTTCTTGATTGTTTTTTCTAACAATTCTTCCGTTGGTGCTTTCCCTTTCCTTGTTTTTATTGGAAGGGCTTTGAAAAGTCTGATAGTTGCTT
>JAUWYH010000100.1 GCA_030615975.1 Candidatus Aminicenantota bacterium | reverse complement strand
ATAAAAATTTTTGTCTTATTTAAACACAAAAATAACAGAGATATTAGACTTCAAAAACATGTATTGAATCTTTCTTCAATTCAAAATAGATATTAATTTTTAAAAAAAGCAATGTCAAGACAAGCAATAAGACCTTCGAGTACAGGGCTTTGTGAAAAAATTTTGTTCTTAAGCCTAGTGTCGTGTCATGCGTGAAATATCGTATCAGGCACTCGTCATTCCCACGAAGGTGGGAATCCAGTATTTCTGGCTACTTCGGTGCTTCTGGATTCCCGCTTCCGCGGGAATGACAGTCGTCTTTGCGACATTACATAGATGACAGGACACTGGTTATAACGGTTCATAATATCTTAAACCTTTATGAACTACCAACTTAACTTTCCCTTCCTTAAGCAGAAAATTCAGATATTTTATGATTTCGTTCTTGTGTTTTCCCAACGAGGAGGAGATATCCGTGAGAGTCACAGGCCTTCTCTGAATCAGGGAAAAAATGGCTTCTTCAAGATCTTCTGAAGGAGGAACCTGCTTTTTTTTTGCGAATTCTGCAATTATTTCGCATTTTTCGCCCAAGATGTTTTTTATTCTTTTCAACTCTTTTGAGTTTAAGGCAAGGGCAAATTTCTCTGCAGGAGGACGGATGACCGTGTTAAGCTGAATTTTATCAGGATTTATCTCAGAGATTGCTTTTATAAGCTTTTTTATATGAGGAGGAGAGTCGTTGACTCCTTTAACAAGCATGATCTCAAGCCAGATAGTGCCTTTGAATTCGCGGCGAAATTCTTTAAGTCCTTCAATAATTTTTTTTATTTTGAGCGATGGATGAGGCCGATTGATTTTAACAAAGATTTCTTGTGTGGCTGCATCCAGGGATGGGATAACAAGATCAGAAGGTTTCAAAGCTTTTCTTAAGCTTTTTAGAGTGAAGAGAGAGCTGTTAGTCAGGACAACCACAGGGACTGGCGTTATTTTTTTAATTTCTCTAACAAGAGTTCCAATAGCAGAATTTAAAGTTGGCTCTCCTGAACCAGAAAATGTGATGTAGTCAATCCGCTGTCCGGAGTTGAGGACTTTTTTAATCTGAGAAAGAATTTCTGAGGATGGAAAATATTTCCTTCTTTTAATTGTTTTTTTGATGGTTGGACCCAACTGGCAGTAGATGCAGTCAAAAGAACATGTTTTAAAGGGAATAATATCTATTCCAAGAGAAAAGCCAAGGCGCCTCGATGGGACAGGACCGTAGATATGGGAAAAATTGTATTTATTTTTTGATTCGATCAAGGCGCTTTTTCAGGCTTTATCTTTATAAAGCTCTATGAATCTTTTTATGGAACGGTCATAAGTTTTTTCAACCTCATCAGGGAAAAGACAAGCAGGAAGTTCGCCCATATTCCAATGATATTGAATACATTCGCAGCAAATTCCTTTGCGGCTGCAGGGATCCCAGGTGCAGTTGCATATTTGAAGATTTTTTTCCTCATTACATTCTTTCATTAAAAACTCCCTTTTTTAAGAGATGCCTAAAACTTAGGTTTGCCTGTAGACATAATATCGTTTTCTGATTTATTCAATGATTTGTTCTTAAAATTAACCAGCAAACTTTTCGACATCTTACTCTTTGGATATGATTTTCTTTCCTATGTTTTAAAAAATTTAATTGCTAATATTTCCAATTTTAAAATGTTGAAGAACTAAACTTGAGATAATCTTAAAGGATGCCATTATATCAAAAAAAAGACGAATCAAAAACATTCATTTCTATTTTGAAAAGTCTAGTCTCTTCGACAAGTCTTCCTCTCTGCACAGGAGGATATTACAGCGATCGATTCTGCCGCAATCTTGATAGCGGCCGAAAATAATAATTCCAAATTTTTTCTATAGATTGTCTTCTCCTTCACCTTGATATATACTGATAAAAAAATGACAAAGAAGAGAAAGCCGCAGATATCTCGGATAAGCGAAAAAGAAGCCTATTCAGGCTTAAAAGAAGAGCTTCTTCCTATCGAGACATTTCCCAACCAATTCCAAGATTATGAGATAGAGATAGAAATTCCTGAATTTACTTCGGTTTGCCCCAAGACTGGACTGCCTGATTTTGGAACCATAGTCATTCGTTATGTCCCAAAAGAGCAATGTTTGGAGCTCAAGTCGTTAAGAATGTATATTTTAGCCTATAGGAATCTTGGCATTTTTTATGAAAATGCTGTTAACCGCATTTTAGAAGACATTGTAAAAGCCTGTCATCCGGTGTCTGCAGTCGTCATCGGTGAGTTCAACCCAAGAGGAGGGATTAAGTCTGTTATAGAGGCTCGATACCCTCGGCCCAAAAAGAGTTCAACCCGGTCAAAAAAGAGTTAACTCCGCTCTTTTTTTTGCCTTCCATCACGGAAAATGAAATGCTTACTTTGAATTCTTTTCCCTTTTCTCAGATTAATTTATCATCTATAATTCTTTGTTCACCAAATGGAAAATCATAAGAAGCTAGGAAATACAGACTTTTTCATGCTTTTGGCTGTATTATTCTGGGCCTTAAACTTCCCTTTTATCAAAATAGCGCTTAGAGAGTTTTCGCCATTAGGATTCAACGGAATACGCTTGTTTTTTGCTTCTTTAATGCTTGTTTTTATTCTCCTCGTAACCAAGGAAGGCCTTTCTTTAGCGAAATCAGATTTTTGGAAAATTTTTGTTCTGGGAATAATAGGAAATACAGCATTCCAGTTTCTTTTCATCCATGGATTGAATTGGACAACTGCCTCAAATACATCAATCGTCATGGCTATGACGCCTGTTTTTGTTGCTTTATTAAGCTTACTGTTGAAACAGGAAAAAATACATTGGGCGGCATGGGGGGGGATTTTGATTTCCTTTGTCGGATTCTATTTTGTTATCACTAAACAAGCTGGAGCCTTTCATTTTGCCTGGCGTAGCCTGAGAGGAGATTTGATGATTTTTGCTGGGAACCTTTGTTGGGCCATTTACACGGTTTTTTCAAGACCACTCTTAAAGAGAATATCTCCCTTGAAGTTGACAGCTATAACCATGGCTATTGGAACCGTGTTTTATCTTCCCTTTTGTACTAGAGATATTTTTCGCCTTCGTTTAGGGGAAATTTCTTTTCAAGCCTGGGCTTCACTTTTTTATTCTTGCCTATTTGCCCTGGTTATAGGCTACGTTATCTGGTATGCTTCAATAAAGAGGGTCGGTAACAGCAAAACAGCCATTTATGGGAATATCACTCCTATTTTTACTGTGATATTTGCCTATATTTTTATTTCAGAAAGAATAACTATTTTGCAGGCTGTGGGGGCTTTGATAATTTTTGGCGGAGTTTATCTCACAAGGTCGGGATATCGATGGTTTGAGAAAGAAGCGGGAGGCTTTTACCGTAAACCATAAATTTTATGGAGCTGAATGGAGACTCTTATGTTTTTTAAATTAGCCTTTAGTGCTTGCCGAAGAAGTTTTGTGGCTAAATTCATACTCCATTTCCTGTTGGATTGAGGCTGGAGCAGAAGAGGCGTTTTTTCTGGATATTCCTCTCTGAGCCTTTGAATCACTTCAAAATCAAGCTCTTTCGTCACGATAATCTTGACCTCTTTCGCCTTTTTTCCATATTCTGGCTGATAAAAATATTTCTTTGGCTTGGGGGAGATAGTGTACCAGTCGACAGGCAAGGCACGAAAGATTGTGGCATTTGTTTCGACTTGAACTTTGAATTTTTCCTTTTTGAGCTTTCTCACAAGTTCCTCTAAATCCTGCAAAAGTGGCTCACCTCCTGTCAGGCATACCCATTCCGCAGGAAAGTGGTGATTCATTTTTATTATCTTTTCCAAAACTTTATCGCTTGAATAATCTATCCCTTCTTCCCAGGCATATTTGGTGTCACAGAAAGAGCAGTGAAGATTGCATCCTGAAAGGCGGATGAAGAGCGTTGGTTTCCCTTGCCTGAGGCCCTCTCCCTGAATAGAAGGGAATATTTCAGTGATTTTCAGAATATGTGGCTGAGGCATCCTCCGATTCCCAGACAGTCACTCCTTTAACAGGAAAACATTTTTTTAATTCAAAGAAAAAGTGGCGGGAAAGATTTTCAGCTGAAGGGTTAAAATCATAAGTTTCGTTGAGAAAAGTGTGATCAGGCAAAATTTCAGACAATTTTTTCTTGATTTCCTCAAAGTCTATACTGATTCCTGTTTTTTTGAGCTTTCTCACTTCGACTTGAACCTCGACGTGGAAGGTATGACCGTGGACTTTTTCACATTTTCCCTTGTAATCTTTTAAAAAATGGGCTGCCTGAAATCTGTCTTTAACTCTTAAAATCCATCTCATATTTTTCCTTCCTTCTCTAATCGAAGAATTAAAGGATCCGCTAAACCTGATTCTTCCCAGGCTTTCTGGCGCAAAAGACACGAAGAACATTTTTGGCATGGAATCTCTTCGCCTTTGTAGCAGGAGACAGAATAGGAATAATCGGCTCCTAAAGAAAGGCCTTTTTTTATGATCTCTGATTTCTTGAGGTTTAGAAAAGGGGAAAGGATTCGAAAACCTTTTTGGCTCAGAGAGGCATTTGTTCCCAAATTTATTGCCTTTTCCATTGCTTTGACAAAGTCTTTTCGGGTATCAGGATAGTCCGGGGAGTCTATGATGTTGAAACCGCAGATGATGTCCTTTATTTCTTCCACTTCAGCCCAGGCCGCTGCTAAGGAAAGGAATATCCCGTTTCGAAAGGGGACATAAGTCGATGGTTGTCCTTGCTCGATTTCTTTGATATTTTTATATTCAGGCAGGGGAAGTCTGGTGTCGGTGAGGGAAGAGCCGCCGATCTGATTCAAATCCACATGAAGAATCTTATGAAAAACATTGAGTTTTTTTGTTAACTTTTGAGCCATAATTACTTCAATCCAGTGGCGTTGTCCATAATCAAAAGTCAAAGCATAGACCTTATGGTATTGGTTTAAAGCCCAATAAAGAGCAGTTGTTGAATCTATACCTCCTGAGAAAAGAACGACACCTTTTATCATTTTGAAGATTCTAAGCCCGATGATAAAAGATAAAGCCTTTTTTTTCAAGACGCTTTACTTTAATAACCCATTTATGCAATGCTATATTATCCATTGAATTAAATTTTGGGCTTTGTCCCAAAAAGACTTGATGGTATATTTTTGTCACACTGTTTTTATGAGAAACGGGATTTCTCACTTTGTTCGAAACAGACTCCGCAATCTCATTCACTTTTTTCCATCTATAAGGAATCTAGGAGTACATAATCATTGGGCTTTGAACAAGTACAATAATGAGTCAAGAAATGGAAGAAGAAATCAAAAGGGAAAGAAACTCCGAATTTAGTAAAAAGGCTTATTCACTCCTTTCTTGGGCAAATAAAGGAGAGAATATTACAGTCCGTGATGATCAGTATGATTTTGTTTGGGTTTTGGATTCCGCAAAGCTTTGCCGGAAAAGAGGTTTTCGTTTTCGCCTGATTGATACAGGCAAGTTCTGCTGTTCCGAGCTTGAATGGCTCGCTGAGGCAGGCGCAGATCTTTATACTTCAGATGAGGCAAGATCTGATACCTTAGAGTTGGAACTTTTGAACAAAGCCTGCAGAAGAGGTAGAGCCTTCATGGCTTATTTTCATTATGGTCCAATAGAGCGGAGAGAATCAGAAGGAGAGTCAAATTCTGTTTCATTTTCAGAGCTTATGAATTTGGGAGCAAATGGAATATATCTTCATTTGACCAACAGAAAAAATAAGCGAGACTTTTCTCACCTTAATCAATTAGCTTTTGCTTGCCGAAAAGGAGGAAGTTGGCTTGTCTACTATCATCATGGCCCCTTAGAGGCTCCTTTGAAAGAATTTGCCAGGAATGGGGCATGGATTCACATCACTGATAAAAGTATTAAGGAGAGTGAGGATGTCTCTTTGTTGTTTGATATAATAAAGTCGGCAAGATTGGCTGGAACACGCCTTGTTCTTTACTTGGAGAAAGGATTGGATTTTGCGCTTCTTCGAGAGATTCTTGGAGCGGGAGCTTTTGTTCTGTTTA
>JAUWYH010000218.1 GCA_030615975.1 Candidatus Aminicenantota bacterium | reverse complement strand
AAGCAGTGGAATTGAAATCATCTTTAAAATAAATAATAATATGTAGGATCCGTTCCTCGAATGGAACTAAAATCAAAAATGTAGGGCCTACTCCCCGAGCAGGCCTATGATATTATAATGTTGAATCCGTTCTCCGAACGGACCAATGAAAAATTAATAAGTCATGAAAAGATTTGAGGCAGAATTTCGAGAAAAAAAATTCTTTATCCAGCATTTTGGCCAAGACATCTATGCTGTAGGAGGCTATGTACGTGATCTTGCCAGAGGGAATCCCTCTGAAGATGTAGATATCCTCATCACCCATCATAAAATTGACGAAATCATAAAAAAAATAGAACCTTTCGGAAAAATCGATCTTGTAGGCAAAAGCTTTGGTATCATCAAATTCACTATAAAAGGAAAAACCTATGATTTGGCTCTTCCTCGAAAAGACATTCCAAAAGATTCTCAAATAAGAAAGCATAAAGACTTCCTGATCTCCGCTGATCCTGGTATTCCTCTCGAAAAAGATCTGGAAAGACGGGACTTTCGCTGCAACAGCATGGCTTTAAGGCTTACGGATAACAAGCTTATTGACCCCTTTAATGGCATTGAGGATATAAAAGCCAAAATAATCAGAGTGACAAATCCCCAATCTTTTCCAGAAGACCCTCTGCGAGTCCTTCGGGCAGCCCGCTTTGCCTCAATTCTTGAGTTTTCAATAGAAAAGCGAATTTATGAAAGTGCCAAAGAAATCGATTTAACAGGATTAAGCGTAGAAAGAATAAACGAGGAGATGTTTAAAATCCTCCTTCTATCTCCACTTCCTTCCGCTGGTCTCGAAGTACTATTCAAGCTTGGCGTTTTACGCCAGATTTTCCCAGAACTTTACAGCCTCACCCTATCTATCCAAGACTCGGTCTTCCACCCCGAAAAAGATTCCTTCGGCCACCACACCGTCTGGCATCATACGAAACTTACTGTAGACCAGGCAAAAAGGCTGGCTGATTTTTTCAACTTCAATCAGCAAAAAAAACTCGTTCTCCTCTTAGCCGCTCTCTATCATGATGTGGGGAAGCCTGCCACAGCCCAATGGGAGTTTAAAAGGGGCAGAATGGTCATCACAAACAACGGCCACGATGTCGCCAGCGAAAAAATCACAAAAAAATTTTTCAATCGGTTCAGAATCTTCTCCTGGAATGGTTATAATTTGAGGAAGATGGTTCCTTCTCTTATCAGATGCCATCATCGAGTCTCGGAACTATGGCAGAATCGAGAAGTCATCACCAAAAAGGCTTTCAACAGGCTGGCAGCAGATATAAGCGGAGAAATCGATCTTCTGTTATGCCTCGATGCGGCTGACCGTGCAGGACGAAGAGAAAAGCCTATTCAAGGACTAGACAGAGAAGGCAGATGGCTTCTTGAGAAATTCAAAGAGTTGAATGTCTCCAAAGAAACTATAAAGCCTATCATCATGGGAAGGGACCTGATTAAAATGGGTGTTTCCCCTGGCCCTAGTATGGGCAAAATTCTTAAAGAGCTTTACCAACTCCAGCTTGATAACGAGTTTGGAACCAAAGAAGATGGTCTAAAGCGAGCAAAAAAAATCATTAAGGAGAGCTCACGATGAAAATACTTGTGGCCGGCGGGGCAGGATATATCGGCTCCCACACCGTAAAAGAACTCATCCGAGAAGGATTTGATGTTGTCATCTTCGACAATTTTTCCACAGGTAAAAAAGAACTCATCGTGGGAGGTGAGGTCGTTATAGGCGATCTGATGGATAAAAAATCCATTAAAAAAGTCTTCAGCTCAAAAAAAATAGAGGCTGTTCTCCATTTTGCCTCCCTTATCCAAGTGGGAGAATCTTATCTGAACCCCCAAAAATATTACACCCATAATCTGATAAGCAGCCTTAATCTCCTGGAGACTATGCTGGAAAGCGGGGCTAAGAATTTCATTTTTTCTTCAAGCGCTGCTGTCTACGGTATTCCCGAGAAAATTCCAATTCCTGAGTCTCATCCACTAAATCCTTTTAACCCCTACGGACAGACAAAATTCTTTATCGAAAATATCCTCCAGGATTATAAAAAAGCTTACGGATTGAAATTTATCTCTCTTCGCTATTTCAATGCGGCAGGAGCTGACCCTGAAGGAAGATTAGGCGAGATGCATGACCCTGAAACCCACCTCATCCCCAATATCCTTCTTTTTCTTCTTGGAAAGAAAAAGAGCTTTGAGCTTTACGGGACCGATTTTGCGACTCCTGATGGAACAGCCATTAGAGATTACATTCATGTCACTGATTTGGCCAAAGCTCATGTGCTTGCTCTCAAAAAAATTCTTGCTTCTCCCCAGAGTGAATTCATCAATCTGGGAGCAAACAAGGGCTCTTCTGTTCTGGAAGTGATCAAGAAAACAGAGGAGATCACGGGAAGAAAAGTTCCCCACAAAGAAAGGCCAAGGAGAAAAGGGGATGTTCCTGTGCTTCTTGCTTCTAAAGAAAAAGCAGAAAAAATCCTTGGCTGGAAACTTCGCTACTCCAGCCTCGAAACCATCATCGATACCGCCTGGAGCTGGCACTCTAAGAACGTAAAACTTAAAGCGTAAAATATAATTGAAATAGCTTCTGTAGGGGTAAGGTCTCAATAATTGGAGGTATATTATATTTGTGACTAATCACTGGATTCCTGCTCCCCGCTTTCGC
Organism: Candidatus Aminicenantota bacterium; assembly: GCA_030615975.1. Lineage (GTDB taxonomy): Bacteria > Acidobacteriota > Aminicenantia > Aminicenantales > Aminicenantaceae > JAUWYH01. The sequence goes on along the minus strand of JAUWYH010000218.1, from coordinate 60 downwards.
TGGGACAAGTTTACACCTGCGAAAGCAGGTGTGGGAATAACAAGCCATTATTGTTAATTG
>JAUWYH010000195.1 GCA_030615975.1 Candidatus Aminicenantota bacterium | reverse complement strand
GACTTCAGCGGCATACTGAGATTAAAATTAGCTTAACTTTTCAATTATCTGACTAAGCCCTAAAAATGAAACAGAGAAAATGCTCAAATCTCATTGTATTCCCTGAATACGATTATTGTTTTTATTTTAGATGGTTTTGATGAGAAAATTTATTACATGGATTAGTTTAATTCTTATTTTTTCTGTTTCTATGTGGGGGAGAATTAACTTTTTTTCTAAATTGTTTACTGAACCCATTGAGGTTTTATATATTATTATGAAAGATGGGACGCCGTTTAGATATACGAGTTTCGATGAAAATAGAATTTGGCTCAATGTGGAAGATATGGAAAGAGGCCTAAGGACGCCAGATAGAAAGTATTCTATTAGTGATATAGCCATTATTATCCATAACCATTTGATTGAAGATAAATGCTCCGATGATGATAGAAGGCAATTAAAGGATTTAAAAAAACATGGATTTAAAGGGCTATTTTTAATATATTGTAAGCGCACAAATAAGACATATTGCGTCCAAGATTAGCATTTTAGACAACTCATATAGACAAATCCCATCAGATATCCAATTTCGAAGAAGTGGAAATCAAAATAATAAAAATTATTAGGAACTCCCCTTTTTAGACGGTCATTCGTCCCTAGTGGGTTATACAAAAAGCTTGAGAAAAGCAACTACTATGGATATTCTTAGATACTGAATTTCATAATATCTGGCCGGCTGTATATATGAAAGGGGATAATTTTGAACTAATTCTTTTCCTTTTTAGATTTTTTTTGATGTTATCTTTTTTCGTTGATATAATCTAGTGCACAAGAAGAGTAATAAAAAAACCACGGAAAGAGAAGAAAAGTAATTGAATATTTCGTTTTCAGAGTCATCTGATAATCTCAGGAAAAGAAGGAACTTCAGTAAGCCGCTCAAGATACATTAATTTTTTGGCCCACGAAGATTTCCCCAGAGAAGAGAGCTCAAGGATTGGAAAAAAAAGTGGAAAAAGATCATAAAGGAGAAAGAATATGATAAATATTTTCAAAAAAAAGCTTTTAGGATTCTCCTCATTCATGATGATATTTATTTTTTTTAACATTTTTATGGCCGATGGCATTTCGTCTGAAAAGAGCAAAGGACATTTTCCAGTTTCTGTTTGGTATGCGGGTGGTAAAGCTCGGGCACCCATGCTTGAAAAAATTACCGCAGAAAAAGTTCACTTGTGGAAGAAGGATCTGCAGCAGATTAAAGACTTGGGTTTTAATACAGTTCGCCCCTGGGTTGAATGGACAAATAACGAACCAGAAGAGGGAAGATACGATTTCAGTGCCCTTGAGACATTGGTAGATTTGGCGGATGAAGTTGGCTTACAGGTTATTATCCAGGTCTATATCGATTCGGCTCCTGATTGGGTTGGACTCAAATACCCTGATGCAAAATTTGTCGCCAGCAGTGGGCTGGCTGTAGAATCGCAAGCTTCGCCTGGATTTTGTTTTGATCATCTCAAAGTACGGGAGAAAATTTTAAGTTTTTTTTCTGAAGCCGCAAAAGCTGTAAGGAACAAACCTGCTTTTTATGGATGGGATTTATGGAGTGAGCCCCATATCATCAATTGGGCAGAGGTTTATCATTTGGGAAATGCTGAGTATATGCAGTTTTGTTACTGTCATTCTACTATTGCCCGCTTCCGTGAATGGCTTAAGCGAAAATATCATACAATAGACAATTTAAATAAAGCCTGGTATCGCACATTTCGAAAATGGGAAGAGGTGGATCCGCCCCGATTTGGAACGATTCTCACTTATACGGATTATATTGATTGGAAGAATTTTATTTCGGATAAATTAGCCGAAGATTTAGCGCTAAAAGCTGAAGCAGTAAGAACGGTGGTCCCTCAAAGTGTTATAACCAGCCACTCAGCAATTCCAGGTTTGTTCACCAAACCAAGATGGAACGGAACACCGGATGATCGCAAGATGGCAGATAGTGTCGATTATTACGGCGCTTCGATTTATCCCAAACATGCCTGGACTGTGAAGCCTTGGTCGCCGTTTTTCAGGGCATCCGGACATGATTTTACACGTTCCATGACTATGAAAAATGGTGGGTTCTATATTGGTGAATTGCAGGCAGGATACGGAGTCTTTGGCATGAAATTAAGTGTTCCTGTGACAGGAGATGACCTTCGTGATTGGATATGGACTTCAGTTGCCTATGGAGCGAGAGGAATTAATATTTATGCTTATTATCCGATGAGTTCTGGTTATGAGTCAGGCGGTTATGGGTTGGTTGAGTTGGATGGCAAGGTCACGGAGAGAGCTGTAGCGGCTGGAAAAGTTGCCAAGGTTATCACAGAAAATATGGACTTATTTCTGAAAAGCCAGCCACCCAAGGCAGATGTTGCCATTCTCTATAATCCTTTATCCCATATGGTGGGCGGTCAGCAAGCTTTTACATCAGAAGGCCAACCTATTGGCTATAATAATCTCAGTGAATCTCTCCAGGGCATTCATAAGGCATTTTTTGAGCGAAACATAATGGTTGACTTTCTCCATGTTATAGATCTCGTTCCTGAAAGATTAAGTCAATATAAATTATTAATTGTTCCCTATCCTGTCATGATGTCTAAATCGCACATCGGGAGTCTTATTGAATATGTGAAATCCGGAGGGACATTAGTTGCAGAAGCCCGCTGCGGATGGATCGATGAACGGGGATTTTCCAGCGAAGTTTACCCGGGAGGAGGATTGCATGAAGTATTTGGATGTCGAGAGTCTTATCTCATCCCCCTCAGAAAAACCTCGGAAATAAAGATAAAAATATCCCATGAATCTCTTCCCCTTTTAAAAGAAGGAGATACGCTGGATGCCCTTTTCTTTGAAGAAGCATTTGAATTGATTGATAAGAGAAGCCAGGTCCTGGCCGAATATAAAAGCGGAAAACCAGCTATTGTCTATGCTCCTTATGGAAAGGGAAAGGCCATCATTGTCGGCTCTTTTATAGGGTCAGCTTATCATCACTTTAAAAATCCTAATAATGCAAAATTTCTAGCCGGATTAGCCCATTGGCTGGATATTCCCAGGTTTGTTGATGTTGCGTCTTCAGATAAAAATGTTTTTGTTGAAGCGCGAGTACTTGAAGGAAAGAATTTTAAGATTCTCTTCGGGTTTAATCGAGGAGATAAAGAAACTACAGCAAAATTTACTGTTCCGACGAGTGAAAAAAAATGGACCGTAAGAAATTTAGAAACAAA
>JAUWYH010000101.1 GCA_030615975.1 Candidatus Aminicenantota bacterium | reverse complement strand
TATTTTTCCCAAAGAGGAAGGCCTTAATCGAAGATCCACATGTTTTCCGGAGTGGATTCCTATCCCTGAAATATGGACTTCTTTTTGAGTGGTGTATTTATTCTTCATTCTCGGAGTCAGCCCTTCATAATTTTTTTGATTCGATTGATACGCAACACTTAATTATATATATTTTCAAAAATTATGAAAGTTGTGAAGGTCTGAGTAAGCATCTCTTTTTCCGTCTTGACAAATGGCAAGCTCGCCCCTATATTTATTAGTAAGACAGATTCACTAGCTAACCGTTCTAGAATGGAAATAGTTGACCAAATAAGGCAAGTTGCAAACATTATTGAGATTGCCTCGCAGTATACCACTTTGCGCAGCCGAGGAAAAAAGCATGTCGGTCTCTGTCCTTTCCACTCAGAAAAGGATCCTTCATTCACCGTGGATTCGGAAAAACAACTTTTTCACTGTTTTGGCTGCGGTATTGGAGGCGACGTTTTTACTCTTGTCATGGAAAAAGAAAACCTGAGCTTTCCCGAAGCTCTAAAGTATCTGGCTCAAAAATACAATATTCCTCTCCCCCAAGAAAGAAAATTGTCTCCTCAACGTTTAGAATTAAAAGAAAAATTATTCAAAATAAATGAAAACACTCTTGCTTTCTTCAAGAAAAACCTTTTTAACACCCAAGAAGGGAAAAAGGCTCTAGATTATCTCAAAAAAAGGAATATTTCAGAAGAAGTTATTCAGAAACTCAAGATGGGTTATGCCTTGAATTCTTGGGATTCGCTTCTCACATTTTTTCAAAACAAAAACATCTCTCCAAATCTTATCGAGAAAGCAGGGCTAGTTCTTCCCCGCCAAAAAAAGGAAGGCTACTATGATCGGTTTAGAGGAAGAATTATTTTTCCCATATTTGATATCAGTGGAAAAGTTGTTGCCTTTGGAGGAAGAACCCTTTTTGATGCTGAATCGAAATATTTAAATTCTCCGGACACAGATATATATTCCAAAGGAGAAGTGCTTTATGGCCTGAATTTTTGCAAAGAATCTATCCGAGAAAAGGGAGAAGTCATTCTTGTCGAAGGGTATACGGATTTTGTCTCGCTTTACCAGGCTGGGATTACAAATATTTCCGCTTCTTTGGGAACAAGCTTAACTTCTCACCAGGTTTCTCTTGCCTCGCGATTTGCTCCAAGGATTGTTGTCAGTTATGACGCCGATGCTGCAGGGAAAAAAGCAGCTCTTCGAGCCATTTCTCTCTGTTTTGAAAAAGGCGTCCAAATTAAAGTTCTGAACTTACCCACAGGATTGGATCCTGATAGTTATATCGGTCAATACGGTCCGGATTCGTTTAAAAATCTTGTGAAAAAGAACACCCCTGGCCTTAGATTCTTAATTGATTTTTATCTTCAGGAAGGAGAAAAAGGAATTCCAGAAGAAAAGGCTAAAATTGTAAGGCATGTAGTCGAAGAAATAGTAAAAATTCCTGATTCTGTGGTACGGAGCGAATATTTAAAGCTTGCCAGCGAATATCTGTCCGTTGAAGAAGAATTGCTGCGCAACATAACTCATCGGAAATCCACAGAGCAGAGGAGTAGTGAAGAAAAAGAACTCTTTTTTCCCGCCGAAAAAAGACTCCTCCAGATCCTTGTAGAGGATAAACTGATCGCTCCTCATGTCTATGTAGAATTAAAAGAAGAAGATTTTCAAGGTCTGAACAGTGAGTCCATCTTCTATGCCCTATCAGATTGTTTCAAGAATGGCAGCGAGGTTCACTTTCATGATCTAAGGGAAAAGATAGATGCCTCTCTTTACAGCTCTTTATCGAAAATCTTATTAGAGAAAGGAGAAACTGCGAGCGTGGAAGAGGCCTTAGATTGTCTTTACACTCTAAGGCAACTTTCACTCGAAAACAAGTCAAAAAAGCTGGTAGCTGAAATTAAAAGATTGGAAAGAGAAGGAGAAAAAGAAAAGATCCCTTCTTTTCTTAGCCAAATCCAGGATATTAAAAAACAATTATTATCATTATCGAAACAAAATAATAAAAAAATAAGTTATAATAAAAGGATACTTCCGGATTAGAAAGGAGTTAAGATTGTCTTCACATAATAAGCACCAAAAGGATGAGATTCATCAACTCATCTCTAAAGGAAGGAAGCAAGGATATCTCCTTTTTGAAGAAATAGACAAAACCTTCCATGAGAAGTTTGATAATAAACAGGAATTTGATGATTTTCTCAGCTCTATGGATGACTACGGAATCAAAATTCTCAATACTAAACAAAAAAAAGTCATCCCTAAGAGAAAAAAGAGTAACCTCGTATCCATTGAGGGCTTAGAGCGAACGACCGACCCTGTGAAGCTTTATTTAAGAGAGATGGGTAACATTTCACTCCTTACACGAGAAGGTGAAATTGCTATTGCTAAAGAAATTGAAAGAGGAGAAAAATCAATCATCAAAGCCCTCTCCAAAACCCGGCTTGTTCTCAACGAGGTTCTCGCTCTTGAAGATGAGATTTACAAAGACTCTGAAATCATCTACGAAATGTTTGATCTCAGTGAAGAAGATGCATCTGAAGGAAAGCTCGAAGAAAAAAAGAATCAGATTATAGCAGAAATCAAAAAGATAAGAGAGCTAAGCACCAAACTCGCGAGTATCTCTTCAGCAAAAAAATACAATTTTCCGAGGGGACGTCTGATTGTCAAAATGAGTGGTCTCATCAGAAAGCTTAATATCCGCTCTATCCTCCGGGAAATAATTATTCGATCTCTTCGCGAAAAACTAAGAGTCATAAACGAACTAGAAGAGACGAAAGAAGAACTCAACCTTTTCCTCAACCGGACCAAAGGTAAAAAAAGAGAAGCTGAGTTAAAACAAAAAATAAAAGAAATCAACAGACTTCTCAGAACTTACCAGAAAGAAATCGGGCTTGATTCTCAAGCGTTAAGAAAAACGCTTCGATCCATCACGACTGGAAAGAAGGTCAGCAATCAAGCAAAAAAAGAGTTAGTAGCTGCAAACTTAAGACTTGTGGTCTCTATTGCTAAAAAATACAGCAACCGAGGGCTTCAGTTTTTGGACTTAATCCAGGAAGGAAATATGGGACTGATGAAAGCTGTTGATAAATTTGAATACCGCAGAGGATATAAGTTTTCGACCTATGCCACATGGTGGATAAGGCAAGCCATAACCAGAGCAATAGCTGACCAGGCTAGGACAATTAGAATTCCAGTCCACATGATAGAAACAATAAACAAGCTCATCAGAGTCTCAAGAAGCCTCGTCCAAGAAATAGGTAGAGAACCTACGGGTGAAGAGATCGCTAAAAAGATGGATATACCTGTCAACAAGGTAAGGAAAATCATAAAGATTGCCCAAGAACCCATCTCTCTTGAGACTCCTATAGGGGAAGAAGAAGACAGCCATTTAGGTGATTTTATCGAAGACAAGCTTATCCCTTCTCCTCCCGATACAGTCATTCATATCAATCTCAGAGAACAGATCGAGGAAGCATTAATAACCCTGACAGAGAGAGAAGCGAAAGTCTTAAAGATGAGATTCGGGCTGGGAGATGGGAATGAACACACTTTAGAAGAAGTTGGACAGCAATTCAAGGTGACTCGTGAGCGAATCAGACAAATAGAAGCAAAAGCTTTAAGAAAGCTAAAGCATCCAAGCCGCAGCCGAAGGTTGAGATCCTTTACCGAGAATTCCTGATTTAATTGGGAACCTTCATAAGTTTCAAAAATAAGGAAATAAGGGGACAGGTTTCTTTTTCTGTAGTAGCACACCCTGGATAGAGACTATTACAAGTCTGCCCCCAAAATTGACATGATATTTGATATTTGCTATAAGAAATGAAGGGCCTATAGCTCAGCGGCAGAGCCACCGGCTCATAACCGGCAGGTCCCAGGTTCGAATCCTGGTAGGCCCATTTTCTTGGCGAGGAAAAAATGTGGATATCGATTTTGAGAATCTGATTCATCTCCAGCATCTTGATGCAGAAATACGGAACACCTCTCTTTTCCTCAAAAACGTTCCCATCCAAATAGAAGAAATAAACAAGAAAATCAGAGCCAGCTCTCAAATCGTTACTCAGGCGAAAGAAAAACTCACTCAAAATCAGAAAAAAAGAAGAGATTTAGAAGCCGAAATCCAGGATATTAAACCCCAAATATCAAAATATAAACTCCAGCTTAATGAAGTCAAAACAAACAGAGAGTACAGTTCTTTACTTAAAGAAATCGAAGAAGTCCAACAAAAAATCGATGCTCTTGAGGAAGAAATAATCAGCGAAATGCTTTCGGCTGACGATATAGATGAGGAAATAAAAAAAGCAACCCAAAAAGCGAGCAAGACAAAGGAAAAATTCTCCAAGGAAAGCGATGTTCTTCATAAAGAAAAAAAAGAAATTGAGGAGAAAAGAAAAAAACTTCTCCAAGAGAAAGATGATCTCCTCCCCAAAATCCCTTCAGATCAAATAAACCTTTATTCAAAAATATCCAATAACAAAAACGGCATCGCCCTCTCCCCTGTAAAAGACGAGTTTTGTTCTATGTGTTATATGCGTATTAGACCCCAAATGTTGAATGAATTGAAGGCAGAAAACAAAATTATTCTTTGTGAAAATTGCGGTAGAATATTGTATTGGCTAAAAAAATCTGTTTGACTTTGCCATAATTATATCGTCCGTTTTTTCTCTCTGGTAATTGATATTGTGTAGATATGATTCACAAATCCCCCCCACATTCCTTAAAGCGAACCAATGAGGCCATCGGACCCTTGTAGAATCACGATAATCTTAATCTTCCCTATAAAGAGCATCTATCAGGTTTTTATACATCTTCTCAATGATATTTCTTTTAACCTTTAAGGTGGGAGTGATTTCTCCTTTTTCAATCTCGAATTCCCTATCCAACAGAGCAATCTTTTTGACTTTTTCATAAGAAGAAAGTTCGGGGGTCGAACGCTCCACTTCTGACTGCATAAAATTCATGACTATCTCATTTTTGACAAGATCACTCATGTCATCAAAAGGTATATTGTTAGATTCTGCGTATTCTTCTAATTTTTCGAAATTGGGCACAATCAGAGCTGATATAAACTTTCTTCTATCTCCAATGACCATCGCATTAGAAATATACGGATTCGTCTTCAATAAATTCTCGATAGGTTGAGGGGCGACATTCTTTCCTCCCGCAGTAACGATGATGTCCTTCTTCCTGTCTGTAATAACAAGAAAGCCATCTTCATCCAAATGACCTATATCTCCTGTATGAAACCATCCCCCTTCAAGTGCTTCTTCTGTTTCAGCTTCCATTTTGTAGTATCCCTTCATCACATTTGGTCCTCTTGTCAATATTTCTCCATCTTCGGCAATTTTCACTTCCACCCCAGGAATAAGCTTCCCGACTGTCCCAAATTTCAAGTATTCAAAAGTATTGATTGCAATGACAGGAGAGGTTTCTGTCAAACCATAACCTTCCAAAACTACGAGCCCCATTGCATAGAAAAATTCAGCGATGTCTTTGGACAATGGTGCCCCTCCAGACACAAAAAATCTGACTCTTCCCCCTGTTTTTTCGATAATCTTAGAAAAGACAAGCTTGTGGGCAAGATTTCTCTTCACTTGTAGCAAGCGCGGAATGGGTTGCTTGAGAAGTTTTTTCTTTCCATGCTTCTTGCCTACTTTTAAAGCCCAAAAGAAAATTTTTCTCTTCAAAGACGAACTCGACAACACATTATCCATAACTTTAGAATAAATCTTCTCTAATACTCGGGGCACATTGACCATGATGTGAGGACGAATCTCAAGCAAGTTCTCAGCCACAGTTTCTAGACTCTCAGCATAACCTATAGAACAACCTTTATAGAGATATGTGAAAGTAACCATTCTTTCTAAAACATGAGCTAAAGGCAAAAAAGAAAGAACAGTATCCTTATCTGAAAATTCAATTATAGAGGAGGCACTTTTGATATTGCTGATAAAATTACTGTGAGTGAGCATGACTCCCTTGGGGATTCCGGTCGTTCCTGATGTGTAA
>JAUWYH010000053.1 GCA_030615975.1 Candidatus Aminicenantota bacterium | reverse complement strand
ACCTCATCACCTGCCTTAAGCATTTTTACCATCTCCATGGGTGAATAAGCAGGAACAATTGAGCTTTTGAAATCCCTAATATTACGAGTGATAATTGCCTTCGCTTCAACCTGATTAGCTGCTTCAGAAACCACTCCATCTTCAAAATCTTTAAACTTACCTTCTAAAGCGCCCTCCAGAACAGCTCGATTGACGGGTGCGACCTCAAGAAAAGAAAGCAGCTTACGAATCGCTTTCTTTGCCTGCTTCTTTCCAACAGCCTTGGTTGCTAGGTAGTGGATTGTGGTTACTGTTGTTGCACAAACATATCCTGTAACCTCACCCATTTCCACTTTTGTAAAAAGGTTGGCCGCAGTCTCCGAAAAAGGTTCTCGATCTAAGAGTAAGTCCAGAACAACATCAGTGTCGAAGATAATTCTCATAGATACCTCTCCTCAAGATGTTTTTTGTAGTCCTCAACGTTTAGATCTGAGTCACGGAAAGCCCCCTTGAGAAACTTAACTGTCGGGGTTAGCTTGAGCGGCCGCTCCTGCGTTCTAGAACCTAGCAAGTCAAAAAATTCTGCCACTAACTGAGAAACAGATTTCCCAGATCGTTTTGCGTAGGCTTTTGCACGCCTAATCAAATTCTCGTCTATGCGCAAGGTGAGTTTTGTCGCCATTGTAGCCTCCGAATTGAATGACGTACATTTTCTATTATAGAATACGTCATAGACAACCAGATTGTCAATCGTTGGTTTTGGCTAACGGTTGACATATGAGCGGCGGAATTGTCAAACAATAATTATCTAATGAACAAATAAATATCGCTTGGTTTAATTTAATTCCAACTTATTCACTTTTTTCTAACTGAGGAAAGGAATTAATTCTCAATGCTGTTGTTTTTTTGAAATGAAATCTCGTATCCTAAAGCAAGGAGAATAAATGTAAAATTTGCCTTATTCAGTCAATGGAATGCCGTAGGGGCCGTCGGAAAGGAAAGCTACCTGGGGTTCCTTGCCTAGGCAGCTGTGAAGCCTTTTGAGAGCCCAACTCAGAGATTTTTCAACAAGTTCTTGAAGGGATTTTGCCTTTGGTGCAAGAGTTCTGGCGTCAGTTGCAGGAATCCAGGAAAAAGAATTATCAGGAATTTCAAGCGTGCAGTAAATAAGATTTTCTGGAGGAATTTTCAGAAAAAGACGGGCCCACATCTGTGCTTCCCACTGGTCAGGGAGAAAAGTCCAGGATGGATCAACAATCATATTCATGAATTTTTTAGCGTCCATTTCTGTGAGAAGTTTTATCATATTCTTATAATTGGAACTGCCTATTGGATCCGGGTCAGTATGGAATGCAGCCAGAATACAAATTCCTTTATTTTTTATTAAAGGAACGCAGGTCAGGGCTCCTTTGGCTGCCTGGTAGTGATTGACTCCTACAAAGCCTGTGTGGCCGATAACAAGATCGTATTTCTTATCCACAGGGATGCCTGCATAGCTTCGAAGCTTTTCCACAGCCGCAAGGTGGGCATTCTCCATGTCTCCTGCAAAGATTCCTGTCAACCTGTAGCTTGAGTCAAGAGTTGCGTTGACAATCATATCGCAGCCGGCTATTCTGGCCACTCTGAGGGCTTCTTCATGCACAGGATTTCCATCGAGAATTAGATCCGTAGCTTTGGAAGAAGAAAGAACAGGTCCGCTGTGGAGTAGGTAGGTGGAAGATTCTGCAAGGAGGCCAGGGCATATGGATTTTCTTCCTCCTGAGGCTCCTGCCATGAAATGGCTCTCCACAAGCCCGGTTAAAATTTTTATATCGCTCTCCATATAATAGCGGTTGAGGAAAATTTTACCTCCCAATTCTGTCTTTCCTACAGAGACTAAATCCCTTTTGCTCCTGCTGTTATGATTAATTATCTGAAGACCAAGAGCAAAAATTCGAGGATCCAGCATTTTCCTCAGTTCTTTCTCACTCATTGGCCGGTGGGTGCCTGTGGCTATGAGAAGGCGGATCTGGTTGGGGCGAAGACCAGCTTTTATCATTTTTTCGATAACGGGAAAAAGAATTCCTGATTCTCCCGAATAGGGAACAGGCCGTGTATTATCTGAAATAACGACAACTGCTTTTGCATGAGGCTTTGCTCTAAGTTTCTGGAAAACCAGATTTTTTAAAGGAACAGAGTCTATAGGGCTTTCGAGAGCATGACGGATTTTTTCTTCAGGATGAGCAAGAAGCGAAACTTTTTTCATGGAGAAGATATCTGTTTGGTCAGGGATTTTGAGGGGGAAACTCAAGCTGCCTAAATCCAAAAGAACTTCTTTCATTCTATATCTGTGATTTTATAATTAATTCTGTTTGATAAATACTCAAATTGGTAAATGTGTAAGGAATTTGGTTGCCCATTTTCTCCTTTAAACATCAGATTTAATAATATATCATAAATGAGAATTAAAAAATAAAATGTAACGCCTATTCCCTGAATGGGATTGGTAGGAACAGAGGAAGGATTAGCTGATATTTCCAATTCCATAGGAAAAAATATATGTTTTAGAATAAAGATGATTTGGGCTTATAACTGTGAGTAAAGATTTTTAATAAAAATACAAAAAATATGACCAATAGTTATAAAGGAAAAGAAAAAGAAATGGGTGGAAAATTCGGTCTTATTGGGACCATCACTTATGATCGGATTAGCTATGAGTCAAGGCCATCTTGGGAAGGAGTGGGAGGAATCCTTTACCAAGGAGGTGTGCTTTGTTCTTTAGGAAAGAAGGTCTTTCTTTATACAAACCTCGGTCAGGAATTAGTCTCTGATGTGGAAAAAATTATCAAAAAATGGCCTAAACTTCAAAGGAAGGGCATTAACCATATTCCTGGTCCTGGGAATCAGGTTCTTCTCCACTATCCTGAGAGCGAAGAAAGAGTGGAAATTTTAAGGTCTGTTGTTCCTCCTTTAGATCCTATCATTGTTATCAAAGATCTTCCTGAATTTGAAATGCTCATTTTAATCCTCAATTCCGGTTATGACATTGAACTCAGAGACTGGCGAAAAATTGTCTGTTCAGCATCCTGCCCGATATGGATTGATATTCATTCCCTTCCTCTCTCAAAGGAGCTTAATGTTCCGCGGAAATATATGCCTTTGCCTGATTGGGAAAAATGGGTTGAGAGAGTAACCTTTATCCAAGCAAATGAAAAAGAGATGGCTTCTATATTGGGCCATCCAGAAAAGGAGCCTTCTAAGGCTGACATGTTACATTTTGGAGAAAGAACTTTTGATTTAGGCACAAAAGCAGTCTTTATCACTCTGGGTAAGGAAGGCGTTTTAGTGATGAGTCCCGAAGGATCGAAGAAAATTTGCTCATTCAGAGTTAATAAGGTGGTGGATACCACAGGGTGCGGCGATGTTTTTTGTGCCGGGACAGCTGCTGGCTTGGTTGAAGGCATGGATCCTTTCGAGGCTGCAGCTTTTGGCCTTAAGTTGGCCACAAAAGCTGTTACTGCCAGAGGAATCGAAGAGACATATATTGAGGTTTCATAAGTTTTGTAGCTTAATCAGACTTTTTTCTCTGGATTAAATCATGCTTTTCATCTTGCGCATTATTATTCAATAAAATTTTAACTTTTTAATTTTCTAACTTTTGAAAGAATGACTTTTGTGCTAAGATACTTATGAAAATGAAATGAAGGGTTTTTTAAAAAGTTCTTATTTATCCGATTATCTAAAGCCTTCCCAAATAGTTTTCAACCTTAAAGCCAAAGATAAAATTGGAGTTTTAGAGGAACTTCTTGATATTTTAACCAAGCTAAAACTCATAAAAAACAAGAAACTCATTTTAACCAGGATTATCGATAGAGAACGCCTTGAATCCACAGCTGTCGGCCACAATGTCGCTCTGCCTCATGCTCGAGTGGATACGGATGGAGAATTAGCTGTTGTTGTCGGAAGGTCTAAGGAGGGCATTGATTTTGAGTCTGTAGATAATAAAAAAGTTCATATTATCATCCTTGTTATCTGGAATCCCTCTCTACCAGGTCTTTTTAATCATTTATTTGCGGGTCTGGCTCAGTTTTTAAGAAAATCTGCATTCAGACAGAGAATCTTAGGAGCCAAGAATCAGCCAGAACTGTATAAAGTGCTCTCTGAGGTTGAGTTGAGGCTTCCACAAGAGGATAAAATAATCAATCGGGCCAGCCTCCTCAAGAAGCTTCAGGACATTGAGCTCAAAAAAAGAAAATTAACCAAAAAGCAGCAAAAAGAGCTTGAGAAAAAAGCCAATTTGATTCGAGTGGAGCTAGATGAGGCGCTTGTAACCCGGTTTGACCGGCTGATGAAAAGATATGGTTTTGCTGTGGCTGAAGTGGAGGAGGGAGTTTGTCAAAGCTGCAACATCAATGTGGCTACTGGAATGAGCTCTGCTATAGAAGGAAGCAATGATATCTATGTATGTGAAAATTGCGGAAAATTTTTGGTTGCTGCAAAAAAGAGAAGTAAATGATTATTGAACCGTCTTTTTAGCAAGATTTACTGGCCTCATCAGTCTGTAAACAGGATAGATTTGAGGCCGGCGCCGCCATTGGGGGACAAGATAACGGTCAAAGACATTCCAGACTAATAATCCATCATCGCTTTCAGGTTCAAGAAGATAAGCCACCAGATTGCCGAGTGGCTGGGCAGTACTTATGAAGAGTGTTCCTTTCGGAAATTCTTTTTTTTCTAAGGAATATTCACCCTTTACTGAATTTAAGCGATGACCCTGATAGAGTCTTTCAGCTCCTTTTATTTCTTTTATAAGGAAAGATTCCACTTCTAATGAAGTCGTCTCGGTAAGCTTTTCCACAGAGAGACCGTGATCGAGAAGTTTTTCTAAGAGTTTCGTTTCTTCAAGAGGAATGAGATAGGCATAAGGAAAAGGGATAGTTCTTTTGGGGACAAAATCAGAAAAATAGGGGAGAGTAAAAGTTCTTTTTTTCTCTGTCTTTTTTACACGGGGCCAGCCCTCATCTCTGGGGATAGCTTCCATTTCCCATACTTGAATGGCGATCTTTTCTCGAAGAGGCTTTACATCGAATTCAACCGCGAAAGCGTCCATCTCGGATGGATTTAACGCTCTTTCTATTGTCTTTCGATCGGCTTCGGCCACAAGATCGATGATTTCGTCCTTATGATTTGAGCAATAATCAAGGATGGAAAGCAGAAAATGATAGCAGGCGAAGACTCGAGTTTTGTAATCAGCATAAGCATAGTTTTCATCCAGGATGGCAAATCTATTTCGCAAGCCGATATAATTGGTTAAAAAGCGAGGGAGATGACTGAAAGTCCGCCATCCCTTTTCAGGCTCTTGAAAATCCATAAAGTTTCCGTAAGGAATGGAAAGAGTTTCGTATTTTTCCTTGAGAATTTTGCTTATTGAAGGAAGCATTTTCTCCCTCATGTACTCGATTATAGAAGTATAACCGTTGGGATTCAGAGGCCAGGAAAATGTAACTGGTTCTTCATGGTAAGAGCCATTTGTAGTATGGCAGTCCACAAGGAGCACAGGATCCCAGCGCATCAACACATTTCGAACAAGCCCTTGAAGCTCAGGGCTTTCGAGTTTCATGCTGTCTCGATTCAAGTCGAGGTTCTGTCCGTTGTAACGGACTCCTACGCCTTTTTCCGGCCCGACCTGATTCCGCCTGTTTGAAGGACTTATTTTTTCATTGCCGTCTGCGTTAAAGATCGGAGCTAAAAGAATCACAAGATTATCGAGATAAGGAAGTTTCTCTTTGAGAATAATATCTCTAGCAAGCATGAGAGAGGCTTCTTTTCCCTCGACTTCTCCGGCATGGATATTGGCTTGGATGTAAATGGATGCTCTTTTGTCATATCTTAAATCCAGGGGAGAAGAGGGGGAAGGCTTTCCAATGATAAGCAAAGGAACAGCTCTTCCTTCTGAGCTCAGGCAGATGGTTTCTACTCTTATCAGGGAAGTCTGTTGCTGAAGCTCCTTTATGAATTCTATCACATCCTTATATCTTGAAGTTTCGGTAAAATTGCTGGCTTCAGCCACTGTTAAGGGAAGTTGTTTTGTTAATGAAAAAGAATAGAGGAAAAAGATAAAGAGACAGATAAACCCTGAATAAGCTAAAAGATATTTTTTTCCTCTTTTCATGATGTTTTTCTTTATCGAAAATAGGCTCAATCTCCATTTTATATGAAAATCCAAAAACTTAGTCAATTTCCTTCTTAATAAAGTAAGCATCTCTTTTTCCGAAAACACCCTGACTCTGTCCCAGCGAGTGAAAAAATAGGACAGGCAACTTTTTGTATCAAAAAATAGCCTGTTACTCTTTGCGAAGGCCAATGGGTGATAAAAGCGTTTGAGGACTGTGCGAAAAATGTGACTGTCCACATTTATTTACTTTGCATGACTGAAATAATACAATAAAATTAAAGTATAGAATTGATAAAAAAAATAAAATGGAAAATAGCTGTTTCGTGCCTATCTAGATAAGATTTTTTGTGCTAAGAAAATGGTTTTTTTTGGAGTGAGCAAAGAAAAAGAAGGGGCCCTTCGAAAAAGGATGGATAGCTTGGGGATATTTGAAAAAGATATCGTGGAAAAATTTATCCGTTCCAGCGGGAAAGGCGGCCAGAAGGTTAACAAAACTTCAACCTGCGTTTATTTGAAGCATCTCCCGACAAAAATAGAGGTCAAATGCCAGAGGGAGCGGTTCCAAACGATAAATCGATTTATTGCCAGAAGAATTCTCACCGATAAGATTGAGAAGATGATTCGGGGGAAAGAGAGTGAAGAGCAACAGAGGATAGAGAGAATCCGCCGCCAGAAAAGAAAGCGCTCAAAAAGAGCCAAGCTTAAAATGTTAGAGGAGAAAAAGAAACAGTCCCAGAAGAAAAAAGGACGAAGTTTTCGCCCGCGGCTGGAAGATCTTGAATAGTATTGAAGCTGATGAAGATTATTTAACCTGGGTTATTCACGAGTCGAGATTTAAGAAGAAGATATCATTGAAAGTAAACAAAGGTAGCGGCAGTTTTTATGAATAATTCAGGTTAGCCAATCTTATTAGGACATTGAGAAGTAGGTTTGCTCCCTTTTCTAAATCATCCCAATCGATCATTTCTTTAGGAGAATGGCTGATTCCATCCACACAAGGAATGAATATCATTCCCATCTCAGCAACGCTGGCCATAATCTGAGCATCGTGGCCTGCTCCACTGGAGAGTTTCATAGATGAAAATCCCAACTTCTGGCATTCTTCTTTCATTATCGCGTTGATTCGAGAAGATGGGGTTACAGGGTCGGTTTTATCCATGAGGAGAGAATTAAACTTGAGCCCTCGGGTCGAGGCAATATCTTCGCCAAGTTCTAAAATGTATTTTTCCAGGTTATCGAGTGTTTCTTTCGAGGTGCTTCTAAAATCTAAGGAGAAATCCACCCTGGCAGGAATAATGGTAAAGGCCCCTGGGCTTACTGATACTTTCCCGATGGTCAGCTTGCTTCCGTAGTGATGGGTGGCAACATGCTGAGTGCTCTTAAGAGCAAAGTCAGCCAATCCGAGGAAGGCGTCATGGCGAAGTTCAAAAGGGGTGGTGCCGGCATGGCCAGCCTCTCCTAAGAAGTAGCACCATCGGTATTGCTTCCCTGCAATGCAGTCCACTATCCCTATGGTTTTGTTTTCTGTCTCCAACACTGTCCCCTGTTCAATATGGAGCTCGAGGAAGGCTTCTATCTCAGGGCTATGGCGGTGAGCGTTAAGAATACTATCGATTGTAAACTCAGTTCCTTTCAAGATGTCGAGCAAAGGAGTGCCGAATTTTGTCATGCCTTTTTCCAAATTTTCTCTCTCCAGAAGTCCAACAAATGCCCGACTCCCCAGGAAATCACCGACTAAATTTCCTTCTTCATCTGTAAAGGAAGCCACTTCCAATGGCTTGGCAAGGCGAAGGCCTTCTTCTTTGATTCTTCTCAAGCACTCCAGAGCTGAAAGTACACCGACAGAGCCGTCGAATATTCCGCCGTTAATCACTGTGTCAATATGGGAGCCGGCCATGATTGTTTTTCCTTCTCCTTCAAGCCGGCCAAAGATGTTGCCTGCCCCATCTTGACGGAGAGTAAGACCAGCGTCTTTGATTCTGATTTTAAGCCAATCTCGTGCTTCAAAGTCAGCTTTGCTAAAAGATGGGCGGCTTATTCCTTCTTTTGGGTCGCGGCCGAATTGAGAAAGAGCTAATATGTCTTCTTTTAATCGATTGAAGTTTATTCTGAGATCCATGGATAATCAATTTTTTATAGGGAAAATGGACCTTTTGGCTATATCCAAAACTTATTTGATGAGGTCTATCATCTCTCTAACGGCATTTTCTATACCCACGATTGCCGATCTGGCTACAATCGAAAAGCCGATGCTGAATTCAGTTATTTCAGGAATTTCGGCGACAGGACTGACATTCTTATAATCCAGACCATGGCCGGCGTGGATTTCAAGGCCTATTTTACGCCCGAATTCGGCTGCTTTTCTGATTTCATCCAGTGCTTTCAGGTGCTCATCTCCTGGTTTGAGTTCTGCATACTTTCCTGTGTTTATCTCGATCAGATTAACTCCAACTTTTTGGCAGGTTTCGATTTGTCTTAAATCAGGATCGACAAAGATACTGACTTTTATCCTTGTTTCCTGCAACGCCTTGATGAAGGAAACTAAATGTTTTTCGTTTGAAAT
>JAUWYH010000026.1 GCA_030615975.1 Candidatus Aminicenantota bacterium | reverse complement strand
TGGCTTCGCCATCTTCGTACCTCCTATCCTTTGAGCCCGATCGGAGATCGGACCCTGCATTTATTAGGTCCGTTCAGGGACCAAACCCTACAGCAGCCCGATGCGGGCATCGAGCCATACACTGTCCACTGCTTACTCGTTAATTTTTACTCCTTACTGTTCACTATTTACTCTTAATTCTTTTCTCTCTTCTCCATTGTTCACTGTTTACTCTTCAGTCTTTGCTGTCGAATGTTCACTCTGTTTCTCTCTATTTAATTTTATTTGTTATTTCTTTTCTAGCATTTCTAGCCAGTCTAGCTAGTCTAGCTTTTTTTCATCTATGAACAGGAACCCTCCCTTCAACCCGAGCAATTATATCTTCCATGACTTGAGGAGGAGTTGGTTCATAATGGGAGAATTCCATAGAAAAAACGCCTCTGCCTTGAGTTATGGTACGAAGAGTAGTGGCGTAACCAAACATTTCATCCAATGGTACGAGAATTTTTATGATTCTTGACCCTCCTTTCATATCCATTTCTCCTATCTTGCCTCGACGGGCATTGATGTCTCCTGCAATATCTCCTAAGTATTCTTCCGATGAAACAACAACAAGGCTCATGACAGGTTCAAGAAGCACAGGATTAGCCTTAGATGTTGCATCCTTAAAAGCTAATGAACCAGCAACTTTATATGCAATCGATGAGGAGTCAACCTCATGATAAGAACCATCTGTAAGTGTTACCATAACGTCGGTAACAGGAAAGCCGGCAAGAATTCCTGCTTCCATTGCCTCCTTGATTCCATTTTCTATTGAACGTAAGAATTCTTTAGGGATAACACCTCCTTTTGTGGAATCGACGAATTTATAACTTCCCCCTCTCCCTAATGGCTCCACGATAATTTTGCAATGTCCATATTGGCCTCTTCCCCCTGACTGGCGAATGTATTTCCCTTCGCCTTCAGAAACAGTCGTTATTGTTTCTTTATAAGCCACTTTCGGTTTCCCTAAACTCGCCTCAACTCCAAACTCTCTAGCCATGCGATCCATAAGAATCTCTAAGTGGAGCTCTCCCATTCCACAAACAAGAGTTTGGCCAGTCATAGAATCTTGCATCACTTTGAAAGTTGGATCTTCTTTGCTCAGCTTCGAAAGGGCATCGGCTAATTTTGAATGCTCTCTTGTAGATTTAGGCTCGATAACAGCCGATATAACAGGCTCAGGAAACTTTATCGGTTCAAGAACAAGAGGACGGCTCCTCTCACAGAGAGTATCACCAGTAGAAACATTTTTCATCGAACTAAGCGCTGCAATATCTCCGGCATATACTTCCTTGATATCTTTTCTTTTATTAGAGTGCATTTCCAAAAGGCGTGAGATTCTCTCGACTTGGCCTTTCGTCGAATTATAGACAGGAGCTCCAACTTTAGCTTTCCCTGAATACACTCTAAAAAAAGAAAGAGTGCCGACATAAGGATCATTCATTATTTTAAAAACAAGCGAAGAAAAAGACTCCTCATCTGAAGCTTTTCTCTCCTCTACATCAAAAGTACGCGGATGATGGCCCTTAATTGGAGGAGTATCTACGGGGGAAGGCAAGTAGTCAACCACAGCATCCAACAGCGAATGAACACCCTTGTTTTTAAAAGAAGCTCCATAGAGAACAGGGACAAATTGAAAAGAAATTGTTCCGTGCCTAATAGCTTTTTTCATCTCTTCCGCAGACACATCAACCTCATCCAGGTACCTTTCCATCAGATGATCACTCACATCGCTGAGTTGCTCCAACATTTCATTCCTTTTTTCTTCGGCTTCCTGTTTATACTCATCTGAGATATCTCTCACTTCAAATTTTGTTCCTAATAAATCATCCCCCCAATCAATCTCTTTCATCCTGACAAGATCAATCACCCCTCTAAAAGTCTCTTCCCTCCCTAAAGGAATCTGGATGACTAGAGGTTTAGCGGCAAGTCTTGTCCTCATCTCTTGTATGGCTTTTTCAGGATTCACACCAACTCGATCCATTTTGTTTATGTAAACGATTCGGGGGATGTTGTATCTATCGGCCTGGCGCCATACAGTCTCGGATTGAGGCTCTACTCCGCCAACCCCGCAAAGAATGATAATGGCCCCATCCAGGACTCTTAAAGAACGCTCCACTTCTACCGTAAAATCCACGTGTCCGGGAGTATCAATGATATTTATTTTGTGGTTTTTCCAGTAACAGGTGGTAGCGGCCGAAGTGATTGTTATTCCCCGTTCCTGCTCCTGCGCCATCCAATCCATAACTGCTGTGCCTTCATCCACTTCCCCCATCTTGTAGGTAATTCCAGTGTAAAAAAGGATTCGCTCTGTTGTGGTAGTCTTCCCCGCATCGATATGAGCCATGATTCCGATGTTTCTCACTTGTCCAATTGGAGATCTTCGTGCCAATTCTTCGCTCCATTTTAATATGAATGAAATTCTCTCTCTTTATATAGGAAACTACCACCTATAATGAGCAAATGCTCTATTGGCTTCAGCCATTTTATGAGCATCTTCTTTCTTTTTAATTGCTCCTCCTCTACTGTTCACAGCATCAATGATTTCAGCAGAAAGCTTTTCCACCATGCTCTTGCCACCTCTTTCCCGGGCGAACCTAATTAGCCATCTTACAGCCAGAGAAGTGGAACGATTCAATGAAACATCTATAGGGACTTGGTAAGTAGCTCCTCCCACTCTTCTCGATTTTGTTTCGAGCATTGGCTTTACATTTTCGACAGCTTTTTCGAACATCTTAAGAGGATCTTCCTTAGCTTTTGTTTTAACTCTTTCCATTGACCTGAGTACTATTTTCTCAGCTAAACTCTTTTTTCCCTCTTTCATGACTGTATTGATAAATTCGGAGATAATAGTGCTATTGTAAAACGGGTCAGGTTTTAATTTTCTCTTTTTAACCTTACCTCTTCTGGGCATGTGTTACTCCTCTATTCAGCAATCCTCTTCTCCTTCGACTTTTTACTTCCGTATCTGGATCTTCCTTTCATCCGCTCTTCTACCCCTTCACAATCTAAAGAGCCCCGAATAACATGATAGCGAACTCCAGGCAAATCTTTAACTCTTCCTCCTCGAATAATAACAATCGAGTGTTCTTGAAGATTGTGACCGATTCCAGGAATGTATCCTGTCACTTCTATGTTATTGGTTAATCTAATTCTTGCCACTTTTCTCATAGCTGAATTAGGCTTTTTTGGTGTCGTTGTAAATACACGAGTGCACACACCTCTCTTTTGTGGACATCTCTGTAAAGCAGGAGATTTACTTTTGTACCTTTTTCTCGATCTCCCTTTTCTTACCAATTGATTAACAGTTGGCACTCCATCTGCTCCTTTACTACGATCTGAATTTACTCATTCCGATTTAAAATTCCTTCGGAATGAATGTGTGGATAATAGCAAAAACTATTTGCTATGTCAAGGATTTTGAGGAAGTTAGAGCAAAATCTAACTTTGGATCTGAAGGTCTAATTTTTTATCTTCTTCCTCTTTCTCTTCCTTTAAATCAAGATTGCGGTAATATCTATAACCCGTTCCTGCAGGAATAAGTCTTCCCATGATAATATTTTCTTTGAGCCTCCTTAAATAGTCAACTTTTCCATACAGGCTTGCCTCTGTTAGGATCCTTGTCGTCTCCTGGAAAGAAGCGGCGGAAATGAAACTATCTGTGCTTAAAGAGCTCTTTGTGATGCCTAAAAGAAGAGGTCTGGCTTTTGCAGGTTTTCCTCCCTCCTCGATTATTTTTTCATTTTTTTCTTGAAAAGCGAATTTATCGACTTGTTCATCTACTAAAAATTCAGTGTCTCCCACTTCTTCGACTTTCACCCATCTAAGCATCTGGCGGATGATGACCTCAATATGCTTATCATTGATTGTAACGCCCTGCAACCTGTATACTTCCTGAATTTCTCGCAATAGATATTCAGCCAATTCCTTTTCTCCAAGAACTTT
This sequence comes from Candidatus Aminicenantota bacterium, assembly GCA_030615975.1. GTDB lineage: Bacteria > Acidobacteriota > Aminicenantia > Aminicenantales > Aminicenantaceae > JAUWYH01. The sequence continues at coordinate 7,941 of JAUWYH010000026.1, read as the reverse complement.
TAAGATATCATGAGGATTCACAGGTCCATCCATTAGAGGAACCCCGGCTTTTACTCTCTCTCCTTCGCCCACACTCAAATGAGCCCCTTTAGGTATGAAATACTCCTTTTCTCCTCCCCTTTCATTACTGACAACGATCTTCCTGTGACCTCTAACTAGCCCACCAAATTTGACAACACCGTCTATCTCGGAAATCACGGCAGGTATTTTAGGTCTTCTGGCTTCAAAAAGTTCTTCTGCCCGGGGAAGACCTCCTGTAATATCTTTAGTCCGAGCCACTTCTCGCGGTATTTTGGCCAGGACATCTCCAGCATAAACTTTATCTTTATCTTTAACTTCTAAGTTTGCTCCAGAAGGGAGAAAGTACTTTCGGAGCATTTTGTTATTTTTGTCTTTAATTATGATCTGAGGTTGCCTCTTTTCATCTCTAGGGTCTATAATAACAGGGCTTATTTTCCCTGTAAATTCATCCTGGCTCTCCTCCATCGTGATTCCAAGAACAATATCATGAAAATGGACGACTCCCGATTCTTCGGTTAAAATAAATGTGTTAAAGGGATCCCATTCGGCAAACTCTTCGCGAGATTTCACCTCTTCACCATCTTTCAATAATACCTTTGCCCCATATGGGACTTGATAATGCTCAATTTCTCTCCCTCGATGATCAAGGATGGCAATGTTGGCATTTCGGTTGACGACAATCAAAGAGCCTTCCTTATTGATTACGGACTTCAGGTTGTTAAATCTGATGATCCCATCTTTTTTGGCTTCAAGTTTGGACCTTTCATAACCTCTCATCGCTATACCACCGATATGGAAAGTCCTCATAGTCAACTGTGTTCCTGGCTCTCCGATGGACTGAGCTCCAATTATGCCCACTGCCTCTCCAAGTTCGACAAGATGGCCAGAGGCCATATCTCGACCGTAGCAAAGCTGACAGACCCCTTTCTTCAACTCACAAGTCAAAAGAGAGCGGATTTTTACCCTTTCAATACCTAATTCTTGGAACTTTTGGGCACCCTCCTCTGTGATTTCTTCGTTCAAATCAACAATAACCTCATTTGTATCGGGGTGTAACACTCTCTCTAAGGATGTTCGACCGACGATTCTATCCACAAAAGGCTCAATAAGTTCTCCATTCTCGACAATGGCGGAGACATTGATTCCTTTTAAAGTTCCACAATCATGCTCATCGATAATGACTTCCTGAGAAACATCCACAAGCTTACGAGTTAAATACCCAGAATTCGCAGTCTTCAACGCAGTATCGGCTAAACCCTTGCGTGCTCCGTGGGTAGAAATAAAATACTGGAGAACGTTTAGGCCTTCCCTTAAATTGGAGATAATAGGCGTCTCTATAATCTCCCCGGAAGGTTTACTCATCAAACCTCTCATCCCTGCCAGCTGTCGAATCTGCTGCTTGTTTCCTCTTGATCCAGAGTCAGCCATCACAAACAGAGGGTTCAATTTTGGCCCTTCAAAGCTAACTTGCCTCATTTTATTTATCATCGCATTGGAAACTTTATCTGTCACAGAGCCCCATATTTCGATAACCCGATTAAAACGTTCACCAGCAGAGATTGTCCCTTCTCGATAAAGATTCTCGATTCTCTGGACTTCCTTTTGAGCCTTTGCTATTAACTTTGATTTCTCTTCTGGGATAATGAAGTCATCAATTCCTAAAGAAAAACCAGCTTGAGTGGCATAATTGAAACCTAACTCTTTCATCTTATCCAGTAACTCTATAGTTGGTTTGAGGCCGACTTTCAAATAAGTGTAATAAACCAAACTTTCAAGACCTTTCTTCTTTAGCAAACCGTTAATATAAGGAATCCCCTCAGGAAGAATGTTGTTGAAGATGATTCGCCCGGGGGTTGTCTCAACAAGGCCTTGATGAACTTCAGTCACAGGACATGTCATCACGGCCTGCTCGTCATAGTAAGTCGACAAATTCATAAAAGGACCGCTAAATTTAAACTTCACTATGGCATGAAGGTTCACTTCTTTATTTTCCAAAGCGAGCAAAACCTCCTCAGGAGAAGCAAACATTCGTCCTTCTCCTTTATTCCCTCTCTTCTCTAAAGTCAAGTAATAACAGCCTAAAACCATATCCTGGCTGGGGATGGCAAGAGGCCTACCGTGGGCAGGAGAAAGGATATTGTTTGTAGAAAGCATCAATGTTTGGGCTTCCACCTGAGCCTCAACCGAAAGAGGGATATGGACTGCCATTTGGTCTCCGTCAAAATCGGCATTAAAGGCAGCACAGACCAAAGGATGAATTTGGATGGCTTTCCCTTCGACCAATACTGGCTCAAACGCCTGAATACCTAAACGATGAAGGGTTGGAGCTCGATTCAATAGAATCGGATGTTCTTTGACAACTTCTTCTAAATAATCCCAGACCTCAGGTCTTTCTTGCTCATGCCATTCACTGGCGACTTTGACACTCGGAACCAGACCTTCTTTTTCTAATTTATGGAAAATGAATGGCTTAAACAATTCTAAAGCCATTTTTTTCGGTAATCCACACTGATTCAATTTGAGTTCTGGTCCGACAACTATGACGGACCTTCCCGAATAGTCAACGCGCTTGCCAAGGAGGTTCTGACGAAATCTCCCCTGTTTTCCCCTAAGCGCCTCGCTTAAAGATTTTAGAGGTCTTCGGTTAGCTCCAAGATGAACCCGTCCCCTTTTTCCGTTATCAAAGAGAGCATCAACAGCTTCTTGAAGCATTCTCTTTTCATTACGAATGATAAGTTCGGGAGCTTTGAGTTCAATCAACTTTTTTAATCGATTGTTTCTGTTTATTACTCTTCGGTAAAGATCATTCAGGTCAGAAGTGGCAAAACGCCCTCCATCCAAGCGAACCAAAGGCCTCAAATCAGGCGGTATAACAGGGATCACATTAAGAATCATCCAATCAGCACGATTGCCAGAGTCCTTCAGAGCCTTGAAGACTCTCAATCTTTTAGAATAACGAAGTTTTCTCTGTTGGGAAGTTTCTTTCTTCATCAGCTTTCTCAATCTCTCAGCTTCTTTGTTGATGTTTATCTTTTCAAGAAGTTTATTGACCGCTTCAGCTCCTATCAAAGCCTCGAATTTATCACCATATTTCTCTTGTGCATCTTTATACTCCTCTTCGGAAAGAAGCTGTCTTTCTCTAAGGGGAGTCTCCCCAGGATTAATCACAATATAAGACTCAAAATAAAGCACTTTTTCTAATTCCTTTATGGAAAGGTCCACAACAAGGCCAATTCGACTTGGTAAGCCTTTAAAAAACCAAATATGCGCCACAGGAGAAGCTAATTGGATATGGCCCATTCGTTCTCGTCTAACTTTTGATCGAGTCACCTCAACTCCACATCTCTCACAAATAATTCCTCTGTATTTCATCCTTTTGTATTTTCCACAAAGACATTCGTAATCATTTATAGGTCCGAATATTTTCGCACAAAAGAGTCCGTCTTTCTCAGGTTTAAATGTCCTGTAATTGATGGTTTCGGGCTTAGTGACTTCTCCCCAAGACCAGCTTTTTATTTTTTCTGGAGAAGCAATGCTGATTCTCACCCGGTCAAAATCGACTCTTGGCTTTCCGCCTACAGTCTGCCTTGTATCCATCTTTATTCTCCTTTTAAGATTTGGGGAACATCAATTCCCCAAGGCAAAATTTCTTCCTTTGCTTCCTTTTCTAGTTCGACATTCAAACAAAGACTCTGGAGTTCACGAATGAGAACATTCACTGACTCAGGAAGCCCAGGCCTAAAATCTAGATCTCCCTTGACAATAGCTTCGTATATCTTGGCTCTCCCTTCTACATCATCCGACTTTGCTGTTAGAAGTTCTTGAAGCGTGTATGCAGCTCCATAGGCTTCCAGCGCCCAAACTTCCATTTCTCCAAAACGTTGTCCGCCGAATTGGGCCTTCCCTCCTAACGGCTGCTGGGTGATGAGAGAATAAGGGCCAGTAGAGCGGGCATGAATCTTGTCGTCTACAAGATGGTAAAGTTTCATAATGTAAGTATAACCCACAGTGATTTCATGATCCAGCAACTCACCTGTTATGCCATCGTGGAGCGGAATTTTTCCTGATTCAGGCAACCTCGCTTTTTTTAAGAGAGTCTTTATTTCTTTTTCGGAAATTCCATCAAACACAGGCGTTGAAATCCAAAGACCAAGCTTTTTTGCTGCCCAACCCAGATGGGTTTCTAAAATCTGGCCCACGTTCATTCTTGAGGGCACTCCCAAAGGATTCAAAATAATCTCCACCGGTGTTCCATCTGGCAACCGGGGCATGTCTTCTTCAGACACAATCTTGGCAATGACTCCTTTATTTCCGTGCCTGCCTGAAATTTTATCTCCAACTGAAAGTTTTCTCTTCATAGCGATGAAGACCTTAATCGCTTGAATCACCCCTGGTGCCAATTCATCCCCTTTTCTGAGAGTCTCCACTTTTTCTTTAAAAATAGATTTGAGCGCCTCAATCTGACGTTTTACTTTTATGTCTATATCCTTTATTTTCTTCTCTCGTCCAGGACCTTGCTTGAGTTTCAACTTCAAAATATTTTCTGACTTCAATCCATCAAGAATTTTTCCATCTAATTTAGTCCCTTTTTTCAAAAGGATATCACCGAGCTTCTGATCTTTTTCTACTTTCTCTCCTTTCATCACACTTTTTATCTTTCTCCACTTTTCTCCTTCGAGGATGCTTATTTCATCATCCAAGTTTCTCTTCATTTTTGCTATTTCCTCTTTTTCTATTGCCTTGGCCCGAGGCCCCTTTTCGATTCCTCGCCGCGAGAAAATCCTGACGTCGATCACTGTCCCCTCTACTCCTGGAGAACAATAAAGTGAGGCATCCTTAACATCCAGGGCTTTCTCGCCAAATATGGCTTTGAGAAGTTTTTCCTCTGGAGATAATTGTGTTTCTCCCTTGGGGGCAACCTTCCCGACCAATATATCTCCAGATTTCACATGAGCCCCTATCCTCACTATGCCGCTTTCATCTAAATTCCGAAGAATGTTTTCCGGGACATTCGGAATATCTCTTGTTATTTCCTCCGGACCTAATTTTGTGTCTCGGGCTTCTATGGTTTCTTCAACAATATGAATCGAGGTAAAGATATCATCTTTAATCAATCTCTCACTGACAACAATGGCATCCTCAAAGTTATACCCTCTCCAGGGCATAAACGCACATAAAACATTCCGTCCAAGGGACGATTCTCCTTTATCTGTACAGGAACTATCGGCAAGGATCTGACCTTTCACAACCCTATCTCCTTTTCTTACAATGGGCCGATGATTGATACAAGTATTCTGGTTTGTCCTCAAAAATTTTGTCAGAAGATAAAGGTCTGTACCAAGTTCGTGTTCCTTAGTTTCTCCCTCCTCGTCAACTCGAACCAAGATTCTTTCTGCATCGACAAATTCAACGACTCCTGAGCGCTTACATATGAAGACATCGCCTGATCCTTTGGCCACAAGATGCTCCATTCCCGTTCCCACAAGAGGCGCTTCTGGCTTCAGAAGAGGAACAGCCTGTCTCTGCATGTTTGATCCCATGAGGGCACGGTTAGCATCATCATGCTCCAAAAATGGAATCAAAGAAGCAGAAAGAGAAACAAGCTGCTTAGGAGAAACATCCATATAGTCTATTTGATCACGAGGGACAAACCGAAAGTCACCTTTTTGTCTTGCGCTTATGAGTTCGTCGACAAAATTGCCTTTTTCATCAACCTGTGCATTTGCCTGGGCAATATTGTATTTTTCTTCTTCCCACGCAGTAAGGTAAAAACAGTAAGGTTCTACAACTGGTTTTTGTTGAACGTTTCTTTTCTTCAATTTCTTATCCTCTTTTTCAAGCTTATCTTTTTCCACTATTTCTCCGATTTTAAATGAACTATTCCCTGGATGCAGAATCTTCACGTAGTCAATTATCCTTCCATCTCTTACTTTTCTGTAAGGAGTCTCTACAAAGCCAAAATCATTAACCCGAGCATAACAGCTTAGAGAAGCAATCAAACCAATATTAGGGCCTTCTGGAGTTTCGATAGGACAGATTCTTCCATAATGAGAGGCCTGAATATCTCTCACTTCAAACCCTGCTCTCTCTCGGCTTAAACCTCCAGGTCCTAAAGCACTCAGACGTCGTTTATGGGTGACTTCTGCAAGGCTATTGATTTGGTCCATAAATTGAGAAAGCTGGGAGCTTCCGAAAAATTCTTTCAAGGCAGCAATAACAGGTTTTGAATTGAGCAGGTCTTGCGGCATAGCGGAGGCTAAGTCAGCGGCAATAGTCATTTTCTCTTTGATTGTCCTCTCCATCCGGGTCAATCCAATTCTGAAAGCGTTTTCCACTAGCTCTCCTACCGAACGAACTCGGCGATTTCCTAAATGGTCAATATCATCGACAATACCTTCTCCTCTTCGGAGACGAAGCAGATATTTAATTACTCCGACAAAATCTAAGGGAGATAATGTCTTTTCTTCTAAGGAATTATTAAGCCCTAATTTGATATTCATTTTTAGACGGCCAATGCGAGAAAAATTATACTTCTTGGAATTGAAAAATAGATTATGGAACAGATTATGAGCACTCTCCATAGTGTGGGGTTCTCCGGGTCTGAGCTTTCTGTAAATTTCAGCCAAAGCCTGGTTGGAATCTTTGCACGTATCTTTTTTCAATGTGTTTAAGATAATATCCCCTGTTTCATCCTTCTCTGGAAAGAATACTTCAAAAGCCTCTTGATGGCCTCTTAACTTGTTTCTCTGACCCTCGTCAATTTCTTCGTTTGCTTTCACTAAATTCTTAATCGATGTGAGGAGATATGCACCTTTCAATTCTTTTTCACTAACAAGAATTCTCTTGAAATTAAGTTTTTTGAGTTCTTGGTATATCTCCTTGCTTATTTTCTTCTTGGCTTGAACCACAACTTTCTCTGTTGCAGGATCAATTATGTCTACTCCTACAGTCTTCCCGATCAAATCTTCTGTAAGTTCCCAATAGAGCTTGCCATCTTCAGGAAATATTTTATAAGACCTATAAAAAAGACGGAGAATTTCAGCATCCGATCCAAACCCTAACGATCTTAAAAAGACTGTTGCCAGGAATTTCTTTTTTCGGTCTAGGCGCACATATAAAATATTCTTGCCGTTATACTCAAACTCAACCCATGCACCCCGATATGGAATGATCTTTCCAATATAAAAACCCTTGCTCTCTCCTTGCCTGAAAAAAACTCCCGGTGACCTCTGGAGTTGACTCACAACCACTCTATCAATGCCGTTAAAAATAAAAGTTCCTTTATCTGTCATTAAAGGAATATCCCCAAAATAAACTTCCTGTTCTTTAATATGCCTCAGCCTTTTTGCCTTTGTAACAGGGTCTTTTTCCCAGGAAATCAACCTTACCTTCAATCTTAAAGGAACAGCATAAGTGTAGCCTTTTTGGAGACATTCATTTGGACTGTATTTCATCTTCAACAAAACTCTGTCACCACAGTGATCACAAAGGGGAATCTCAATTTTTTTCATTGTGCCGCAATATGGACAAATATCTTTTTCTGTGAGTTCTACATCCGCTGACAGAAGAGTACCGCAGCCATTACATCTATAGCGAGAATTCTCCACACCTTTAAGGCGCCCGCATTTACACTCCCAATTGCCTATCGAATAGCTGATAAAATCCAATTGAGTCGTTTCTTTAAAATCTGAAATTGGAAAAACATCTTTAAAGGCTGCTTTCAATCCAGATTCTTCCCTCTCCTCTGGCAGTAAATCCATCTTAAGAAATTGGGCATAGGATTGCTTTTGAATAGCAAGCAAATCAGGCATAGGAACAGGGGTTTTAATTTTAGAAAAATCAACTCTCTCTCGGTAAATGTTTTTTAATTCTTTCATCATCCCTTCTCTCTCATAAGAGATTTTTATATATTTTTTTTAA
>JAUWYH010000074.1 GCA_030615975.1 Candidatus Aminicenantota bacterium | reverse complement strand
TGCACAGATAATCAAGGCCACAGTTTCCATCATGCTCAAGAGTCCACCCCTTGTCAGCAAACCATCCACCATATCCACTCCTGTCTGAGAGACAAAACCGGAGTGAGCGGCCTGGATGACTTCAGCCAGGGAATTCGATTGAGTGGCTATGGCAAAAATTCCTCCCATGGCTGTGCCTCCCAGCAATGCAGGCAAAGGAGGAACTTTCTTGACCACCATGACTATGACCAAGCAGGGAGGGAGCAGAAGAATAGGATGAATGTAAAAATTTGATTTAATGGTGGAAATGATTGTTTCAATATTTTGAGCCCTCAGAATTCCTCCTGAAAATTTTACTCCTAACAACACAAAGAGGAAAATCGAAAGAATGTATCCTGGGACTGTTGTATAGACCATATGCCTTATATGAGAAAACAGATCTGTTCCTGCAATAGCTGGAGCAAGGTTGGTTGTATCAGAAAGTGGCGACATTTTATCGCCAAAATAGGCACCTGAAATGATGGCTCCAGCGACCATAGAGACCGGGATCCCAAGCCCTTGACCGACACCGATAAGGGCCACTCCCACTGTTCCTGCTGTTGACCAGGAGGAACCTGTCCCCAAGGAAACGATCGAGCAGATGATGAGCGTTGCCACAAGGAAAATCCCAGGGGAAAGAACCTTTAAGCCGTAATAAATCATGGAAGGAACAATACCACCTGAAATCCACGTACCTATCATTGTTCCCACAACCATCAAAATCAAGATGGCTCCCATGGCGAGAGTGACTCCATGAACCATTCCATCCTGGATTTCCTTCCAGGGATGTTTTTTGACAGCAGCCACAAAAGCTGCTACGGCCGTTGCACAGATTAATGGAATATGCGGAGGCAGTTTTAAAACCCCAATTGTAAAAGATAAGGCTATAATTAGAAAGAGAACGGGAATCAGAGCTATTCCCAGACTGATTTTCTTTTTTTTATCTTTCATTTTATCTTTTCACGGATAAAGACAAGAAATTTTAATCAATCAGATAGCAAAAAGCAAACCAATATTATTTTGCAAAGCGCATAGCGCAAAGAGTTTAGAAAAATGGGGACAAAAGACGGGTAAGAAGGGAAACGTCAGTCTAAAAGATTTTGGCTATTTTAATACCATGATAATACTTTTTCAATATTTCCCTATAATCTGCACCGGCCCGAGCCATTCCATAAGCACCAACTTGACAAAGTCCTACTCCATGCCCCCATCCTTTTCCACAAAAAATAAAACGAGTGATATTCCCATCTCCGTCATATTCTCTATCGATAACAAAAAGCGTTTCTTTAAGCCCTAAAACTCTGCGAATTTTAAATCCTTTGACCACAGCTTGAGCCTCACGCCCTTTTATCAAAAGCTCCACTACTCTGTTAGAATCGCCTCTCTTCTGAGGTAACAAATCCTGGAGTTCCCCGATTGGATAAAATTGATTTATTCTTTTCTCGAGTTCTTCTCTTGGTTTCTTGACTTGCCAGCGATGAAATAAGGAGCTTCGATCTAAAATAATTGTATGCGGTTGATAAATTACCTCCAATAACTGAACTTCTCCTCCTCTTTCGACCCATCTGACCCTCTCTCCTCCTAAAAAATAGATTTGAGAGGCAAATGAGGGTTTACCATCGTTATTTCTCAAGAGAAACATATTGGGAGAAAGGATGAGTTCATTCAATTCTCCTTCCTCTTCCAGTTCTATCTTATTACTATCGAATTTTTCAAATACTCCCGAATGACTCAATTCACGGTAACTCTGGATAGCCTTTCCTAAGCAAAAGGCTAGCTCACCGCGGCTTAAGGGATCTTTTGGATTTTTTATTTTTCTGGAGGAAGGAAATATTCCTGATTGAATTAAATAAGCTAGATAAGCTCCTTCTTTCCCTTTCCAATTCTTGTAATCCTTTAAGATAAAATCTTTTTCACTCCTCAGCAATAAATTTTGAATTCTTTCCTCCCAGCCAAAGGCTTGGATAATGAGATGCACAAGGGTCGCATAATTTAAAGGAGAAGGCTCCGGAGAAAACTTCTTTTTATCTTTACCCAGCAAAGCCAAAGTATTTCCGATCCACCTCAAGGCCTCCTCATAGGAGGCCTCTTCTCTAAAAAAAACAGGATCTACTTCTTGAGGGATAATTTTCAAGCTGATAAGGGAAGCGATCATCGGACTAATATTTCTGCCTTCTATCAAGACAGGCAAGATTCTATTTCTACTTTTAAGGAGCCACTCTTTCTGTTTTTCATAAACACATTCCGTGCTCCTCAAATAAGGAAGTGAGGACCCTCCAAAAATATTCTCCACATTTTCTGTTTTTCCCCCACAGGTGCTTGTGTAGAAAGCATCGATCAATTCCCCCTTATAAATGGCAACCTCCCCCCAAGTCATCTCCACTGCCTTGCTGCTTAAAGGATGCTCGGCGTTCATTCCTATATAATATTGAGAGCTCGGCGTGTCAGAGAGATCAAAACCTAAATAATCAAACATGCCTAAATTTTTAATGGCGTAAGTTCTTGCTGCGACAGCTTGAGCTTTGTGGGCTTCCAGCTCTTTGAAATCGTGGGGAGAAAGCTCACTGGGAACCACTCCTTTCAGGTAGTCCTCTAAGTTTAGGATGTTGATAAGAACAATGCCTTTACGGCTGGCTCTAAGAATAAAGAGACCGCGGTAGTCTCTGCCGTTAAAAGAGAGAAAACTCTGCCTGCTGCTAGGAATGAAATAGAGTACTGTCTCCTCATGTAAGTTTTTCAGTTCATCGTTGACAAGAATCCATAGAGGCTTTGACTCATCTTTGGTGATTTCTTCTCTTAAAATCCAGCTTTCCTTTATCCCGATTTGATTTAGTTTTTTGATGAAATGCAGTGCATCTCCTCTGGTCAAAAAATCCCCCACTTTCACCTGGAAAATACCTGCTATTTTATTCTCTGTATCCTCAGTCACCAAGATTTTATTCTCAATTTTTGCTTTTAATTCTTCGGCAATGATCTCTGCCTCCTTCTTATCCTTCGTCTGAGCCACTTGAATCAGAAATTTTTCTGTTAATTTTTCTTTGTATCCTTTTATGCGGACTTCATCCTCATCATCAGCTATAAGCTTATAATTTGCATTGACCTCATAAATCTTCATTCCAGATGAAGAAGAAATTTTTATATCGCTTATATTAACACCCAGTCCAATTTTTATTATTGGTTTTTCGACCAAATATCCATGAAAAAATGTTTTCTCTTTGCCGAATTCAATAGGTTGTCCGCCTAAAATAAACAAAGATAGAAATATAATAATAAAGAACTTCGGATGTTTTTGAGAAATTATTTTCATTTGCTGACTATTTCCTGAAATGATTATAGATGGAATTTTTTCCTTTTGTCAAGGAAAATTTTCAATATATAATACTTCATTTCTTTTTCCATACTATATGTAGTATATATTTCTTCTTCTAAAAAGCTATATAAAATAGCTGAAAAGTAAAGAAAAATGGTTCATCTCCCATTTAGTTGAAAAAATTAATACCTTTTTTACAGAATGTCATTCCTGCGAAGCCTGTGCCTGCGAAGGCAGGTAGCAGGAATCCAGGACTATCTGCATATACCTTAATATAAATCAATCCATTGTGGATTTTCTTTTTCTTGTTGACTTGAAAATGGATAAGAATCAAAATTGAGTGGAGTCTTATTCAAAATTAAAAAAAGGAGAAAAAACATGAGAAAGAAAGGATTGGTGCTTTTCCTATTTCTCCTTTTTCTTGTCAAAAGCGGAGAAAGTGAAATCTCAAGCCTTTCCCAAATCTTTCTTCTAGGTTACGGAATTCAAGATTCAGATAAAGATAATCTTCCTGATAAAATTTCTTTTCAAATCATCCTCTCTGATACGCCTACTACACACGAGATCATTGTGGCTTCGGATATTGCAGCTAGAGCCAATCTGGAAAGCCTTATTGTCGATTTTTCGCTCGTCCGAAAAGAGTCAGAAATAAGAATAAACGAGAACTTAGAAAATCCAATATTTATCGGGACCAACCTACGAAAAATAAAACAATGGGCAAAAGAAGGAAAGATCAATCTATCTAGTCTTAAACCTCATCAAGGACTTGTCACTATTGTTTCCTTTAAAGGTCAAAAAGGCATGGTTCTTGTAGCTGGCTCAGAAGAAGCTCTCCTTCGCACCGGACGAGCGTTTTTTCTCCGCTGGCCCTATTTTTGGGATATTTGGGGACGAGAACAAGGAGAGACCTATTTTTCCTTAGAAAGAGATTTGGCTCGATTCCTGAAGGAAGAAAAAGTGAGTTACGAAAGAATCACAATCAAATCCGCTCTCTACGAATTCCCGATCTCAAAACCATACCCTGGTTCTTTAAAAAGATTACGGTTCAACTCGGGCGAAATAAAAAATCTCATTTTAGAAATCAATTTTATCGAAAAAAAGAGCCATCAGAAAACGTTTAAAGCCCTTGAAAGGCTCCGAGAGCAGCACAGAAAAGGATCAAAAACAAACGTTCTTTCCTATTCAGGCTGTGCTCGAATCACTTTTGAACTTCGCCACAGAGCTCGAAAATCTCAAGTCATTCTCCCTCGCGTGGGTTATCCAAAAAGAATCTTGACTCCTTCCTATAAAGCACCAATCAAGTCTAAAATCCCTGGAAAAAATTTTGACCTTCTCAGCCTATTCTCGACTGAAGGTTTCTATTCGGACAGCGATAAGGATCGTATCTTGGATAAACTGGATACTTCTATCATTCTGCCTCAAAAAACAAATCTTAGAGGGGTTATACAGCTAGCCTCAAGGCTTGTTCTGGCTACCTCTGGAGCATCCTTTCCCATTGTCTACCTGGATAAAGAAATTGAAAACAGAAAATCCTTAGTGTCTCCAATCCTCATCGGTCAAGAAAACAGCCTCAACAAAGAGCTCCTCAAAACAGGAAAATTAAAACTCCCCGCTCTTGAAAGAGGATGGGGGATGGCAAAAGTTGTTCCTCAAGCCTTCAATAAATCCAATGTTTTGACAATAGTCGGAGCGGATAGCACAGGCTTGGAAAAAATTCTTGATTACTTGAGTAAGACCTTTCCCTATTTCGATGACTACAAAGAAGGTAACCCCCAAATCCAAAACATCCCTTACGCTCTTGAGGAGTTTTTTAATGGGGAGCGAGGAAGTGCTGAAGCTTATTTCCTGGGGAAAATGGAAAAATTTATCAAAGATATCAAAGATAAAGCTTTCGAGTCTATTAAAGTCAAATTCTACCTTCCTCATAAAAATCGAAAATTCCAAGAGTTCATAAAAAAGCGCCTTTATCACTCAATAAAAACAGAAAATCTAGAAATAAAGACTTTCAATCTTAGGGAAAGCAAAACAATTTTTGAAAAAGAAAAAGAATTTACATGGGAAGGAGATGAAGCACTCAGATTGATTCAAGAAAAAATTAAGACAATCGAACACTCAGAAGAATCCCTAAAAATAAGCTTAGGAGTGAGCGAATCGCCTAAAATAAGGGAGAAATTGAAAAGTCAGATTGAAAGTCATCTCATTCAGAACAATATAGACCGATTCGAAGTTGAAGTTCTTTCCGCTTACAAACAGGGATTTTTCTGGCTTTTAGAAAAGGTTCTTCCAGCTCTTAAAGGAAAAGATATCCATCACCTGACAATTCGGTTTGCTGAAGAGAAAGAAAATTTCTCCATCCCAAAGAGGTTTTATACCGAACCTTCCAGATGGCTTCAGGAACTCTATCCGGTAGACGAATTCATCTCAAGAGAAATTCACATCCCTCTCGAAAGAATCATCTTTGATATGAAGGAGGAAAAGGATCCTGTCTACGAAGTTCTAGCTCATGATGAAGAAAACAACCTTCTCTTCAAGATAAGCTTTTCTCCTAGAACACGAGAAATTCCTTTCTTAGAAGTTCTTCCCGAATGGGGAAGGGTGAAGATAACCACAGGTTGGCTGAAAATAGATAGAAGGAACAAGACTCTTGTCGATATTCCCTTGAAATCTGATCTTGAAAAATTCTGGCAATTTTACCAGGAAAAGATTCTTCCTCAAGTCTATTCGTACATCCTGAAAAAAACCGCTAATGAGCCCTCTTTCTCAAAACAGCCTTATTTTAAAAGACTTCTGATTGAGATGTGGTTCAGTGAGCCAGATTACAAATTAGGACTGGATGAGGAAATCGTAAGCAGCCTGGAGGCTATTCATGATGAAATCTACTTTGACACTCTTGACTTTTTAAGAGGCATCACAGAAGTGGATATAGAAGATGAGAGCATCCATGAGGACACTTCCCGCTACTCCGCACCAGGAAATATTCTCCCTCTTATTCATCCTTCTCTTGAGGGAGGACAGGGAAAAGTGCGAATTGTTTTTGAAGACTGGCAGGCCCGCTCGCCGCAGCTTCATTTAACCTGGAAAGAGAAAGGGAAAGAAGAAATCCACAAAAAAATCATCTTTCCCGAAATTAAGTCTAAACCCCTAAGATTCCCTTCTTTTATCTATAACGGTCTGGAGGAGAGAATCGAAAACTTATTCGTTAAGGTAGAGGTTGAAAAAAAGACAGAATACCTCCAACTAATTGATCTTATCGCAAGTTATAGAGAACTACGAAAGCAAGGAATTCTTCCCGCTCCTTTTAGATTTCCGAAGCTCAAGACAATAACCTTAGCCATTAAATTCAAAGAATTAGAAAAAGAAGAACCATTGCCCATTTCCTATATAAAGGAATCCGAAGAAAAGCTTATCCATCCCGCTCCTCTTAAAACCGGGAGTATAGTCCCTACAGATGAAATCATTTCTCCTAACATGTGTTTAGAGATTGTCGAACTTCTAAGTCATTCTAACACAATCAAAAGCTATGTGGCTGGGGAGTCTTATGAGAAAAGAAAAATCCCTGTATTGGAGATATTTTTGCCTCAAGGAAAATACATTTCCATCCCGCGGTTGATCACCTTCAAACCCACCCTTTATATGAGCGGCCGACAGCATGCCAATGAAGTTTCCTCAACAAACTACATCTTAAAACTTGCTGAACTTCTAGCCAAAGATAAATCATACCAGGACTACACAAAGAAGATGAATTTCGTCCTTCATCCGATGGAAAATCCCGATGGGGCTGCGCTGGCTTATCGCCTTCAGAAAATAACTCCTTTCCACAGTCTTCATGCGGGTCGCTATAGTTCTCTCGGAATAGATAT
>JAUWYH010000111.1 GCA_030615975.1 Candidatus Aminicenantota bacterium | reverse complement strand
CCGGAAAGTATGTCTTGACGGTTACAAAAGAGGGATACAAGAGCTACAGCATGGACGTGGAGCTTCAGCCCGGCTCCAGGCAGGAATTCGAGATCACCCTGGCTGACGAACTCAGCTCTGACGAAAAAAATCAACGGGAAGCCTTTTCTTCCTTCCAAAAGGGTAGAGAGCTGGCAAAGGAAAACAGAACAGATGAGGCTGTCAAGGCCTTCAGGAAAGCCACGGAGCTTAAGACGGATTTTGCTGAGGCTTACATCAACCTGGGAATCCTACTCTTTCAGCAAGCCATGGACGAAGAGGCCGAAAGAGTTCTTGTCAGAGCGTTAGAGCTGAAACCCGAGGAACCTAAAACGAAAGAGATCCTTGGGAAAATCAATTTCGCAAAAGCCAAAGCCCTGCTTCAAGATGGTAGAATCAACGAGGCCCTGGAAAAATTGAAAGCATCCTATTCCTACAATCCGGATTACTCCTACACGAGCTATCTGCTGGGTTATGCATACCATAAAAAAGAGAACAGAGAGGAATCCATCAAATATTTTGAGGCCTTCCTCCAAATGGAACCCAATGCTCCTCAAGCTTCCCAAGTTAGAGAGATCTTGGAGAGCCTGAAGAAGTAATGATTGCGCGCCTTATTGACAACTCATTTCACGGCCATTAGAATAAAACATCACAAAGAAGCAATCCTGTAATTGACAATGGCATCCAAGCGCTCGAAGAAGAAAAGGCGAAATATCAGAAACGATTCTACCAAAAAATCGGCTTCCCAGCCTGTCAAGACTCAACAAATCCAGAGAGAAAGCGAAGGATCAAAGCTGGCTTTTCGCCGAAAGGTTACATTCTCTCTCGTGGTCTTCGTTGGGATAGCAGCTCTCGCCGTTCTTTTTTATCTCACCCTGGCCAAAGGTTTGTTTTATGGCAAAAAAGAAATATCGTCTGAGATCAGAAAAATGATAGCTCCTCTGAAGCCTTCGGATCTTAATGTCCTCTTTTTTACTTTGGATACAACTCGGGCAGATCATATCGGATGCTACGGCTATCCGAAGATCAGCACGCCAAATATTGACTTTCTGGCAGATGAAGGAATTCTGTTTCAAAATGCAACGGCGCAATCTCCGCTAACTCTACCCTCTCATTCATCGATTTTTACGGGGAGCTATCCTCTTTTTCATGGCGTCAGGGATAACGGTGGCTTCTATCTCGAAGAAGACAAGGTGACTCTGGCCGAAATCCTTCAGAAGGAAGGATGGACGACTGGGGCTTTTATCGGAGCCTTTGTGCTCGATTCCCGTTGGGGCCTCGATCAAGGCTTTGATCACTATTACGACAATTTCGATTTTGCCAAATACAAGAAGATCTCCCTTGCTTCTGTCCAGAGAGAGGGCGGAGAAGTCATCAAAGCTTTTTTTGAGTGGTTCGAAGGGAATTCCCAGAAGCGATTTTTCAGCTGGATACACTTCTATGATCCTCATACGCCTTATGAGCCTCCCGAGCCTTACAAAAGTCAGTATGAAAAACAGCCATGGGGCCTCTACGATGGAGAGATCGCATATGTTGATTTTTTGATCGGGAAGGTCCTGGAGAACCTCAGAGAAAGAGATCTTTTAGAAAAAACCGTGATCATCATCGTCGGCGATCATGGAGAAAGCCTGGGAGAGCACCATGAGAGTGCCCATGGATTCTTCATCTATGATGCCACCGTCTCTGTTCCCTTGATTATCCGTATTCCTTCTGCGCACCTCCAAGGGAAGACCATTGCGACCCAAGTGCAAAACGTTGATATCATGCCCACCCTGTGTGAACTCCTGGATCTTCAAGTTCCTGAGACCGTTCAGGGACAAAGTCTTCTCCCTCTGATCATGGGCCGGAAGCTGAAGAAGGAACCACCAGCCTACAGCGAGACTTATTATCCTCGTTATCACTACGGCTGGAGCGAACTCAAGAGCCTAAGAACTACAAAATACAAATACATTCTGGCGCCCCGACCTGAACTCTACGATCTGGATCTGGATCCCCGTGAACAGAATAATATCTTCAACAAGAACAGATCTCTGGGCAACGAGTTTGCTCAACAGCTAAAAACGATTGAAGAGAAGATGTCCCAGAAAGGCATAGAGGACAAAGGTCCTCAACAATTGGATGACGAAACAAGGGAAAAATTGATGGCATTGGGTTACATCGGCGGTTTCACTTCTGATGCAAAGCTGAGCAGAACAGAAAATCTTGCGGACCCGAAGGACAAGATCATCCTCTATAACAAGATCAAAATAGCCGAAGGAGCTTCGTCGAACCGAGAATACGATGAGGCGTTAGCGAAGCTGGATGAGGTGATAAAAGAAGACCCGCGAATCATAGAAGCACGACTAGTGCGTGCCAATGTCTACATGAAGCTCGAGCGTGCCGAGGAGGCGATCGAAGAATGCAAAGAGGCCTTGAAGATCGATTCAGAATACAGCGCTGCCATTTTTACTCTTGCCCAGGCTTACAAAAAGCTCAAAAAATACGAAGAGGCCATAGCCGGATTTAACAGGATCATCCAGATCGATCCGAGAGATCCAAAACCTCATGTCAATTTGGGGTCAGTTTATATCAACACCAAAGACTTCGAAAGCGCCATTTCTCATCTCCAACAAGCCATTGCCATCGATCCGGAACACAGCTCGCTGGCGCACAACTTCTTGGGCGCAGCCTACTTGAAGAAAAAGATGCTGGTGCCGGCCGAGAAAGAACTCCACACGGCTTTGGAGATGAGGCCGCGCATTCCCGATGCGCATTATAATCTGGGGCTCCTCTATGAAGAAAAAGGTGATAGAGAGAGCGCAATCAAGGAATACAAAAAGGAGATCGAAATCCATCCCCATGCCTACCCCGCTCACTTCAACCTTGCTCTCCTCTACGGAAAAATGGGAATGCTTCGGGAACAGGTCCATAAACTCCAAGATGCGATCGATTCGAACAAGAAATATGCCCGGGCTTATCTCTTTCTGGCAAAAGCTTATCTCGATCTGAATGAAAATTACGAAGAAGCGATCGATCTCGCCAAAAAAGGACTCAAGCTCAATCCCGAAGCCGAATCAGCTCCCCTGGGTCATTATATCCTGGCTGACATCTACGGCCGACTTGGAAGGCAGGAAGACTACAACTCAGAACTCCAAAAAGGAAGAGCGCTCGAACAGAAAATCAAGGGTTCAAAAACTGACTGACCGGATCCTAAAACTCCCTGTTAAGGCTTTTCAGAATTTCTCTGGCTAAAGAAGCTTTCTCATTTTCCGGATCCTTGCTTATGAACATCTCAAGCAACTCTTTTGCTCTTGCTATCTCATCAGCGCTTATGTAAAGAATACCAAGCTGATAGTAGACATCAACATAATCTGGATCCTGAGAAAGCAATTTTTCGAAAACGACCTTGGCCTCCTCGCTCTTCCTAAGATTTATGAGACAGACGGCATAGTTATAATGCGTTGTTGAGTCCTGGTCGTTGGAATCTATGGCTTTCCTGTAGAACTGGGCTGCTATCTCGAAATTTCCTTTTTTTGCCCAAAGGATGCCCGACCGAGTGTACGGCAGGATAAAATCGGTCTTGAGCTCTGTTGCTTTCCGATAATCTTCTAGAGCTTCCTCGCTGTATCCCGATCTTTCATAAGCAAGACCTCTGTAAAAATACGGCACAGGATTGAGCGGCGCCTGCTCGATGATTTTGCTGAATTTCGTGATGGCCTCCGCATACTTCCCTGCCGAAATCAATTCAATACCGCTGGCTGCTGGCTCTGCTGAGGCAGGTTCATCAAGGCTTGAGTTCTCAGCGGATTCAATCTTCAATTCCAAACGGATGGTCTCCGCGAGAAAAACCCGAATCGAACCTCCCTGAGGGATGTAGCCCTCCTTTTCTAGGATTATTTTGTATTTGCCGGGGATGATGCCACTTTTGTGGAAATGGCCTCTCTTATCGGTTTTCAGTTCAAAGGCCAATTGGGTTTTTTCTGAAATCAGAGTGATTTTAACACCTTCAAGGAGCTGACCCGTTTTCAAATCCTTGACAAAGCCATCTACAGCCCCTGTAGTGGCAGCTTGAAGGCCGGGCAAAGCAAAAACTAGAGTAAGGAGAATTGCAGGAGAAAGTATCTTCTTGATCGTATTCATGGAGAACTCCTTTTCTCGTTCTCTTAAGGATTCTTTTTGGTTGACTCCTCTTCCAGCTTCTTTGCTCTGTCCCAATACACTTTGGCTTTACTTCTTTCTCCCATCGAATGGTAAATGGCTCCCAGAATTTTGTTGACTTCGGCTGTATCTCCGAATTTCCGGATCTCTTCAAAGTAGATGGCAGCTCTGTCGAGTTTCTTTATTTCGAGCGATGCATTACCGAGCAGAAGCAGGACAGGATAGTTTTTTTCTATCGTGTCTCTTTCGAGAAGTTCAACCACTCTCGCATAATCCTTCTCGAAATAATAGGCGCGTGCTATCACAGGCAGCGTTGAATTATTCCATAGGTTTTCAGGAAGTTGTTGAAAGGACTCAAGGGCCTTCCCCACTTGGCCGCTGTTCAGATATTCCTGGCCGATGATGAAAGGCAGGCTTTCTTGAAAGGAGAGGGGCTCGACTCTCTCAAATTCGAGAGGCTTTGCCACTTCAAAAGACAACACGGAAAAACTCCAACGAAAGACCTCAGCGCCGTTTCTTTTCACAATAAGATCATAGTAGCCAGGTTTAAAGCCTTCGAGCAGCTGCCGGAAAATCACTAAGCCTCCCTCTCTTGAGACGTTCTGAACTTTCTTCATTGGGCCTTCCCCGTTTTTTTTCATGAGAAAGATTTCAGGAGACTCATCAGAAAGGATCAGCCCTTCTATGGAATCTTTAAAGGAAAAGAGTGAACGAGGGTCTAGAAGGACTTTGTAAGGATCAAGGCTAAACGGTATTATTGAGTCAGGTTTTGTTTCTTTGACTTCGTAACCTACAACAATCGGCAGCGCCTGATCGTTCACAACGACTTTCTGTTCATGCACGAAAAACTCTTCGCTGGTTTTGTTCGAGCAGGTCAAGCTGATCTGGAATTCTCCTTCGATAACAGGAGCAAAGTCATTGAATATGAGCTTTCTCTCGAGCATGGCCTTTTTCTTGGCCTCATCAAGTCTGAAGCGAATCTCATTTTCTCTCTGGTAGACTGTTTTCCCATTCTTGTCTTCAATCCGTAAATGAAAAACAAGCCAGGCTGTTTCATGACCATCATCGGTCTTAGAAGTCTGGATTCTATCCGGCATGAGCGCGTAGTTGATAAATTTGACTCCTTGACGTTCCGTCAGAAAAATCATTGCCTTCCCTAGTATCTGCTTTGTCGAATAGCTGACATCGATAGTGCCAGCGGGATAGCCGAAATTCTTAAGATAGTGTTTCTCCACTTCTTTCTCAGAGAGGGTGTGGATTTGTCCGATCACACGCACCGAGGAATTGATTTCGCCCGCGAATGTAACATTGGCTTCTTCGGGGATGACAGAAAGAGTCGCCATTGCTAACTCCGGAAAACTCGATCGGATGATTTTGTAAGCTTTGATATTGGAGATTC
>JAUWYH010000192.1 GCA_030615975.1 Candidatus Aminicenantota bacterium | reverse complement strand
CCTTTTTTATTTCTCTTCCTGTTTTTTTATGAAATTCAGGATTTCCTTTTTAAAAAACTCGAAATCTTCTAATCTTCCCTTCAAAAATTGATAGACCCTCTTATGATCGATTATACCGTACTCGTGCACTAAAATATTCCTAAAACCGACCACTCCTTCCAGTCTTGAGAATAAATATTCAGAAATAATGCCTTTATTAAAAACAAAAGAAATTATCTCTTGTCCACTCTCGGGTTTCTCTATTCCTTCTTCAATAATCACTAGATTCAAAGTGTCAATTATTACCTGGCAGCTCAATTGTAAATAACGCTCCGCTAATCCATAAAAATGAAAGTCGTCTAAGAATTCTTTTTCGCCTTTTACTTCCTTTTTGATTTGTTTTAAGTTGGATAGATATTTATCCAGTCTTTGGATTTTTTCGAATATCTTTTGTCGGGTTATTTTTGTCATGAAGATACTTTTAGATTCCTTTCAAGATAGGCCTTATTATACCCTTCAAGAAATGGCTGAAAATCATAATATTCTTGCATCACCTTCAATTCAAAATCCACTCTTTTGCCATGATTCCTCTCGAAGATGACTTTTCCTTCTTTGATTATTACGAATTTAAGAAATATTGACTTTACTTCGTTGAGAATTACAACCTCTATGGGTTTCTTCAAAATAGATTGGATTTTTTCAATGAAAGATAATCTCTTTTTGAAAAGATCACCGGCTTTTTCTACATCTAAATAAACAGCCATATCCACATCGCTTTCCAGATTTGTTTTTCCCTGGGCGACCGACCCAAAAACATAAGCAAAAACAATACTTTTCTCTATTTTTAAAAACGCCACAAGCTGATTCTGAATAGCTCTTACTTGATTCATGGCGTTATTATATAACAAAATACAAAGCATCTCCAATCTCGGTAAAAAGCAAATGTTTATTGGAATGGTATCATTCTTCGTATGGAACACCTGTGGATCGAGGATGAAGGAAAATGAGAAAGCGAAGAATGTTTATTTTAAAATTTACGTTGTATCAGCTAATAATCTTACAAACTTCATATCTTTTGTCTTTCTGAATAGCTGCGCATCAGCAGTGATGAAATCACAGCTGAGTCTTTCAGCTAAAATCATATAGCTTGCATCATAAACGCTTATTTTATACTTACGTGAAACACTGATTGAAGAGAGAAATTCCTCTACGCCTAAAGTGAATGTTTCAATTTCGAGATTAAATATCTCAGCTAAAGCAGAGGATGCATTTTTTACAGCTATAGCCACTTTAGTGGCTAAAACGTTAGCCAATTCATAGTATAAAAGTTCAGGAGCAGCGATTTTTTCTTCTCCTGTAATATGATTCTCCCTCAGTTGGAGCGCCAGAGGAGTATCCTGCTCTTCAAAAATCAATTTCAGGATTATAGACGCATCTAAGACAATCATCTTTCTTCTCTCACTTGACGAATTATTTCCACAGAGTTTAGGCCTTTTAATTGCTTTGCATGCTTCTTCCGCCATTGATCGATCCTGGACGCAGCCAAGCGAAGCCTTTTCTCCCGCTCCTTTTCCTCTTTTAGCTCTTTATAATCCTCAAAAGGGATTATCACTGCTAAAGGCCTGTTTGCTCGAGAAATAATTATATGTGTTTTTTTATTATGCACGTCATCTAAGGTGCTTCCAAATTTTTTTCGGAAAGTTAATGCATTTATTGTCTTCACCGTTACCTCCTTGTGATTTAACTATAATATAGGATATAATATAGTATATGTCAATTGTCGTTAGTAAAAAAACAGCGCGGTTCTTTGATTATTTATATCAACAAATATCATAACGAATCAGAGTAGTAACCGTTCTCACAAAAATTATAAATACAATCTCAAGAGCACAAATTGCCTGTACTCAGCAAGAAAAAATTTATTCTCCTCAAAGAGGAAGATTATTGAGAAAGCAAGTACTGATTACCTGATATCCCCCCGCACCATCCCTACACCAAGTCCCCTTCTTTCTTCTGTTCTGGATGTAGAGCCAGGATAGTTCATGAGAACGTGCGGCTATTCTATTCCAACTTTCCCGAAACAAAAGATTTGCAAATCCTTTCCAATCCCCGTAAAGTAAATTTGAATTGACTTCAAATTTTTCATGTGATATACATTCATGCGTTAGGGATTAAAAAATCAGCAAGGGATACAAATTGGTTTATGCCAAAAGGAAAGAATACTCCCCCATAATAATCGAGCTATATAAATTTAATCAATCAAAATAAAGCCATGCCTTAAGAAAAAAAGAGTCGATCTCAAAAGGTTAAGGGGAAATTTCATGAAGGGCAGGAATAAGAATAGCGTTCTGATATTAAAAAGGATATTAAAAAATTAAGGCAGATTTATGTTTTAACAAAGGAGGTGATGCCAAAAGAAGGTATAAAAAAATATTTAAGACGGAAATTTGAAGTTTGGATATAAAAACTTCATTTGAAGGGGGATATAAAAAATGAAAAAAAGAAATTTAGCCATATTATTTATGATAGTTATCCTTGTTGCCATAGCATTTGCCGTAATTCCTGACCAAAAAGGAAAAAGGCCAACGGTTGCCCAAATTAATGCTTCCATAAAAGCAAAGGGAGCTGGTTGGATTGCTAAAGAGAATAAGTTTTCTCACTGGACCATTGAAGAGCTTAAAGCAATATTGGGCGTTTTGCCATTAGAGGAAGCTTCCACTGAATCTAAGACCTCTGGAAAACCATCAGGAAAACCTGAAAAAAAACCTCCAAAACCTCAATTACCAAAATCTTTTGACTGGCGCGATTACAATGGCAATTGGGTCACTCCTGTGAAAGATCAAAGCCCTGGTGACACTCGCTGTGGAAGTTGTTGGGCTTTTGCCACAGTTGCTCAGATGGAATCACTCATCTTGATCAAAAATAATACTCCTTATCCTCCTTTTGATGTAGATCTCTCAGAGCAATTTATTGTTTCATGCGACACATCGAATAGTGGCTGTAATGGTGGGAACATGGAAAGAGTGTATAACTTTGTCCGTGACACAGGAACTCCAGATGAATTTTGTTTTATATATTTAGCCGAAGATGCTCGATGTGATTTACGATGCGATAATTGGGCAGCTTTAGTGAAAAAAATAGACAGATGGAGTTGGGTATCTAGAAGAGGCATAGACAATAATAAGATTAAAAAAGCTGTTTATGAGAATGGGCCTCTTACTTGTGCTTTTAATGTTTATGAAGATTTCTTTCAATATGCATCAGGTTGTTACGAGCATACGACTGGAGATCGTGTGGGCGGACATGCCGTGTGTATCGTGGGATGGACAGCAGAGGACTGCTGGATTGTAAAGAATAGTTGG
>JAUWYH010000181.1 GCA_030615975.1 Candidatus Aminicenantota bacterium | reverse complement strand
GTTTCTTTAAAATCTGAAATTGGAAAAACATCTTTAAAGGCTGCTTTCAATCCAGATTCTTCCCTCTCCTCTGGCAGTAAATCCATCTTAAGAAATTGGGCATAGGATTGCTTTTGAATAGCGAGCAAATCAGGCATAGGAATAGTGGTCTCAATTTTGGAAAAATTAACTCTTTCTCGATAAATGTTTTTTAATTCTTTAATCATTCTTTTTCCCTCAGAATAGTTTTTTATATATATTTATTAAGATTTATTCATGATTCTTGACTATTCCAACTCTATTACTGCGCCCACTTCCTCAAATTTAGCTTTTATCTCTTCTGCTTCTTCCTTGGAAACACCTTCCTTCACAGCCTTGGGAGCGCTATCTACCAAATCTTTTGCCTCTTTTAAGCCTAGAGTCGTAACCTCCCTCACAGTCTTGATGACGTTTATTTTCTTGTCACCAATACTCTTCAGGACAACCGTAAATTCTGTCTTTTCTTCCTCCGCTTCAGCTTCTGCTTGAGGAGCAGCAGCCCCAGGAATGGCCGCGGGAACAGCTGCTGCAGCTGCACTTATTCCGTAGCGTTCTTCGAATTCTTTGATATAATCAGCTAGTTCTAAGACAGTTAAGTTGTCCAAATGTTTGAAGAACTCTTCCTTCGTAAACTTAGTTTTTCCTTTTTTTCCTTTTGGAGAGTCATTAGCCTCTTTTGTTTGTGCTTTGGACATTTTTACCTCCAACCTTATTTTTTTGTTTTTAATTGACTCAACAACCGACCCAAACTATTTAAAGGGGCTTGCCAAGTCCTTGATAACTTTACTAACGGAAACATCATTAAATAGCCAATTTTGGCTAATAAATCTTCTCGAGAAGTCAATCTGACTATTTCCCCAAATTTTTCTCCAGTGAAAAATTGCCCCTCTAACATTCCTCCTTTTACAGTTAAAACATTGTGCTGAGTGGAGAATTCTTTAAGTATTCGAGCCAATCCCATTGGGTTTTGAGAAGCAAAAGCAATTGCTGTTGGACCTTGAAAATAGTTCTTCAGATCTTCAGGGAAATCTTTTTTTAAGGCTCTGAGAGCAATGCGATTCTTGACTACTCTAAAAGAGTAGGACTGTTCTCTAAACTTTTTCCTCAGCTCAACAGATTGAGCCACAGACATTTTTATAAAATCAACCAGATAAAAAGAGTCATACTTGTCAAAAGATTCTTTTAGCTCCTTAGCTATATTTTCCTTTTCCTCTTTCCTCACTTCCTTCTCTCCTATTTCTCTAGGGCTCCTTCAGAAATTTTGAGTGCAGGCCCCATTGTAGAAGAAATATGAATGTTTTTTATGTATCTGCCTTTTGCAGCAGGGGGTTTAGCCTGCATTATAGCCTGAATGAAAGTTTTTATATTATCTACAAGTTTTTTTTCAGAAAAAGAGATCTTGCCAACAGAAGAATGGACAATAGCTGTTTTGTCAACTCTGAATTCTACACGACCGGATTTGATTTCATCGATGGCTTTTTTGAGTTCAAAAGTGACTGTCCCTGATTTTGGGTTAGGCATTAGTCCTTTTGGTCCAAGAATACGGCCTAATTTACTCACAGCCCTCATCATATCGGGAGTGGAAACCACTACATTGAAATCTGTCCATCCTTTGGATATCTTCTCGACAATATCCTCTCCGCCCACGTAATCAGCCCCAGCTTCTTCAGCCTCATTAATCTTCTCTCCAGATGCAATAGCGCAGACCTTCTTTGTCTTTCCCGTACCATGGGGTAGCACAACTATTCCCCTGACCATCTGATCAGAATGTTTGGGATTTACGCCCAAACAAATTGCGATATCTACGGATTCATCAAATTTAACAAAGCTTTGGTTCTTAACGAAACTCACCGCTTCTTCTAAAGAATATTCCTCTTTATCCCTTAATTCGCTTGCCTTGATATATTTTTTTCCTCTTTTAGCCACCGATTATCTCCAATCCCATGTTTTTAGCTGTTCCTTCGATAATTTTTTTTGCAGCATTTAAATCGTAAGCATTGAGGTCGGGCATTTTTATTTTTGCTATCTCTTCGATCTGATTCTGAGTCACTTGACCAACCTTCTCTTTGTTTGGAGCTCCGGAACCCTTCGCAATACCTGCTGCCTTTTTCAAAAGGTAGGAAGCAGGGGGAGATTTAAGAATAAAATTAAAACTCCTATCCTTAAAAACGCTAATAATAACAGGAATAATGGTTCCTTCTTCCACCTTGTTTGTTTTTTCGTTAAACTGGCGGACAAAATCCATGATGTTGACATTATGCTGACCAAGGGCCGGTCCAACAGGCGGCGCAGGACTGGCCTGGCCGGCCACAATTTGCAGCTTGATTATTGCTACAACTTCTTTTGGCATCTTCCCTCCTAAATTTTCTCCACTTGCAAAAATTCTAATTCCACAGGAGTAGACCGCCCAAAAATAGTAACCAGCACTTTTAAAGTATTTCTTTCATGATTCACTTCTTCCACTATCCCGTTGAAGTTGAAGAAAGGCCCGTCAATAATTCGGACAGCCTCTCCTTTTTCAAAAGTATGCTTTGGCTTGGGCTTCTCAGATGTTGTCTCCATATGCTCCACAATCTGGATGACCTCTTCCTTGCTTAGAGGGGATGGTCGCTTTCCAGAGCCCACAAATCCGGTAACTTTTGGTGTTTCGCGAATGATATGCCAATTTTCATCTGTCATCTCCATTTCTATCAAGATATATCCAGGATAAGATCTCTTTGTGGAAACAACTTTCCTCCCTCCTTTGATTTCAACAACTCCCTCGGTAGGGATGATAATCTTGCCAATCTGATCCTCTATATTCAATTCAGCGGCTCTCTGGCGAATTGACTCAGCCACAAATTTCTCAAAACCTGAATATGTATGAACCACATACCAATTTTTTACCATTTCTATCTTAACTTATCCAAATATAGATTTGATTTGAGCAACAACCCAAGAAAAAATAATATCCATAAAAAATAGATAAAAGCCAAAGAAAAAAGTGGCAATAACTACCACGATAGTTGTGCTATAAACTTCATTTCTTGATGGCCAAGTCACCTTTTTTACTTCTGCTTTGACTTCCTTTAGAAAAGGAATAAAACGTTTATACCATCTTACTTTTTGAGCCATTTTTTATCCTTATTACAATAATGGGAGTAATTCTTAAAAGGTTATTCCTGCTTCCAAAGCTCAACTGAATTTTCTCTGAAATTCATGGTCACATTCTGATCTCATGGCAGGTGAGGCAGGACTCGAACCCGCAACCTTCGGTTTTGGAGACCGATGCTCTAACCAATTGAGCTACTCACCTGTTGTCTTTTTTAACCTCCTTTAAGTCTCATTCACCTCATTAATTTAATTCAAATACTCTATTTTAACGTTTTTCGTTTTATGCCTATTTTACTTCGTTATGAATAGTATGTTTCCTGCAGAATCTACAATATTTTTTTTGTTCTATTCTATCTCCCTGTTTCTTTTTATTCCGAGTAGTTGTGTAATTTCTTCTTCTACATACAGAACATTGAAGTGTGACTATCTCTCTCACTTTGCTATCCCTACCTTTTTATTTGATTTATCTCGTAAATTTTTCTTAGCATATCAATCAGAAAAACTATTTT
>JAUWYH010000014.1 GCA_030615975.1 Candidatus Aminicenantota bacterium | reverse complement strand
ATATCTGTAATCAAGTAATCCGATAAAGTTGATTCAGAAAAAGTCACCTTTAGTGAAACCCCCTTAACTTTAGCTTTTCTTTTGCAGGTAAAAAATGCAACTGAAATAATTCCAATTAGAAAAATCATTAGAATTTTTCTCTTCATTTTAATCCTCCTTCTTTAAGGAATTTATATGCTTTATCCATAATTCCTGTTATTAGAAAAAAAAGTTCGCGTAAATTTCTTTCTTATCTCTCATTAGCTTGAGTTGTTTAGTCTATCTTGATTTTTTCCCCTGGAAAAATGCGGGGGATATCATGTTCGTTCATCAGCTTGTTCAGGACAGGAATATCCGTTTCAATTATATTGTTTATTCTGTTTACAATTGTCTTTAACTCTTCAGAATTTTTTCTTATCTTGTGAACCTGGCTTCGGGAAGGTGCAGCCGTATATCCCCCTACAGACCTGGAAAGCATCCTGAACCGTCCTCTTACGGAAAAACGCATCGCTCGCCAACCTAACTTCGGGTCACCCAACAATTTCAGCCGTATATCATCTATCTCTTTGGCAATAGCTTTTATTTTTTCAGAAATTGTTTCAGGAACATCCGGAATTTTTTTAGAGTTTGCTTCAGTTTATTGATCTCTTTCCTGATGTTGTCTGTAACTCGACTGGCGGCTGAAAGAGCGGGATAAAGCTTATATATTGTGTAGAGAGCATCATGCTGTGCTTTTCTTTCCTCGAAGGAAATATCGATTCGAGGATCTCCCCCAACTTTAACTTCTTTTCTTACTTCTTGATCCCCTGCTTTCAATATCACCTCGTATGTTCCAGGGAGAACGAATGGTCCCATGGCTCTGAATCGGCGCCTCATTTGTCCTTCATCGGTAGTGGGAGGAGGTCCATATCTAAGATCCCATGTGATTCGATTGATACCTTCCTCTTTAGACCCTTTGAGTTCTCTTATTTGTCGACCTTCGCTGTCCTGTATAATTATCTTCACATCTTCTTTCGCTTTTTCCTTCAAGAAATGACTTATGATCGCCCCGAAAGGAGGATTCGGAGCAACAAAAACTTTATGGCCGAGATTTCCTTTATGATAAAAAGGATTAAAGATTATAGCTGGACGGATGTCAAACAGATAACTGGAAGATGCAAGAACTTCTTCGCTGAGCTGTTCTAAAGAAGTGATATCATCCAAGATCCAAATACTTCGACCGTGAGTACCGAAAATCAAATCGTTTTCCCGGGGATGAATAGCGATATCATCAACAGGAACAATCGGAAAATTGCTCTTGAATTTTATCCATTTTCGACCCTTGTCTATAGAGAAATATGCTCCCCGCTCTGTGCCGATAAACAGAAGATTAGGGCTCCGAGGGTGTTCCCTGATAACATTCACAGTACTGCCCAGGGGCAAGTTGCTAGAAATATTTTTCCAGCTTTCTCCATAATCAGACGTCATAAAAACATAGGGCTTAAAATCATCGTTCCGATGACCGTCAAGTGTGGCATAAGCTCTTCCTTCATCGAAACGGGAAGCAACCACTCTGCTCACATAAGTATTTTTTGGTATTCCAGGAATTTTGCCAATAACATTCTTCCATGTTTTGCCGCCGTCTTTAGAGACTTGAAGATTTCCATCATCGGTTCCGACATAGAGGAGGCCTTCTTTAAGAGGAGATTCAGAAACTGTAGTGATATCTCCGTAGAAGGCAATCCCGTCGTGTCGGGAAAGAGTCTTTTTATCAGGAAGGACACCCATCAGGGGAAGCTTCTCTCTATCCTGTTGAGTGGTGAGGTCAATGGTGGCTTCCCATGTTTCTCCTTTATCTTTTGATATAAAAAGCTTGTTTCCACCATAATAAAGAGTTTTAGGATCATGAGGGGAAATTAAAATCGGTGAATTCCAGTTAAACCTGTAAACATCTTTCTCATTTTCTGGTTCAGGCCTTATCGACTTGCTCTCTCCAGTTTTTAAATCAAAACGGAAAAGATTCCCATTCTGGGATTCAGCATAAATGATCGTATGATCAGTTGGATCGACTTGAGTGTAAAAACCATCTCCTCCCCCGATTCTGATCCATTCATCGTTTGTTATTCCTTGTCTGTACCAAGTTGCACTCGGACCACCCCAGGTTCCGTTGTCTTGCAAGCCGCCATAAATATAATAAGGTTTCCGCATATCAAACCCTATTTCGTAAAATTGCCCGAGTGGAAGTGAATTAACAAAATCCCAGGTTTTGCCTCTATCATAGGAAAAATAAATGCCTCCATCTGAACCGACTATCATATGATTTGAATTTGAAGGGTTAATCCACATCGCATGATGGTCGCCGTGGATCCGCCTAACATAATCTGTACGAAATGTTTTGCCTCCATCTTCAGAAACATACATAGAAGCACCTAGCACCCATATCCTCTGGTCGTTGTTAGGATCGATGCGTATCTTGCTATAATACATAGGTCGAGGATTTGTACTCGACATTTTTTTCCATGCCAGACCCTTATCCTCAGAGCGGAAAACTCCCCCTTGCTTATGCTCCACAACAACATAGACAATGTTAGGATTGCTGTTGTAAATGCTAATCCCTATACGCCCTATGATCCCTGAAGGAAGCCCATTCGTCAGACGAACCCAAGTCTCTCCACCGTCAGTCGTCTTGTAAAGACCACTGCCAGGACCACCACCGTTGAAACCCCAGCCACGACGACGACGCTGATAAGCGGCTGCATAGAGTGTATTTGGACTCTCAAGATCAATAGCCACATCCACGCACCCGGTATTTTCATCGATAAAAAGGATATTGGCCCAAGTTTTTCCTCCATCAGCGGTTTTAAAAAGACCTCTTTCTTTGTTTGGCCCCCAAAGATGGCCTAAACCTGCCACATATACGATGTCCGGATTTGTGGGATGAATGACGATTCTACCTATATGATGGGTATCATGAAGCCCCATGTTCTTCCAAGTGTTACCGCCATCTGTTGATCTATAAACCCCGTTTCCCCATGATGAACTTTGACGGTTGTTTGGTTCGCCTGTGCCTACCCAGACTAGATCAGGATTTGAAGGGGCAACAGTGACATCGCCAATTGTGCTTGTGCTTTGATCATTAAAAATAGGCTCCCAGGTGACTCCCTTATTTGTCGTCTTCCAAACTCCGCCGGAAGCTGTACCGACATAGATAATATCAGGATTTCTTTCGACAACAGCAAAATCATCAATCCGCCCTCCCATGTTAGCAGGACCGATACATCTCCATTTAAGACCGTTAAGAATGGATTCTGTAAGATTAGCACCTGTTTCTTTTTCTGCTTTTTTTGCACCTATAAAAAAGACAAGAACCAAACCCATACCCATTACCAATAAGAACCGAGATAAAAACGCTTTTTTCAATGTAAGCCCTCCTTTATCTATTAGATGGTGACTTTCGAATATGAATATCTCTCTCATTTAAAAATGAGATTTAAAATTATATCAATATAATAGTTTAAGTCAAAGAAAAAATTTACAAAAAGTAACTCAATGAATCCGTGACTCATTAAATCAATAACATTATTAATTTTTTTTCTGCGTTACTGAATTCTTGAAAGAGAAAAACGAATATAGTATAGTCCTCATAGGATGAATTTCCTCGTTTTTCCTCTCTCCCTCCTTTACCGGGCAGGAAGCCAATTTAAAAATTTGCTTTATCACTGGAAAATCCTTAAGCCAAAAAAAGCACCTTTGCCGATCATAAGCATAGGAAACATTACATTTGGAGGTTCTGAAAAAACACCATTGGTTATGAATGTGATATCTTTTCTTCTCGAACAAGGTTATAAGCCGGCTTTGCTCTCAAGAGGCTACAAAGGAAAATGGGAAATGAAAGGAGCTTCTCTCTCTGATGGCAGAAGCATCTTAGGAAGTTGGGAGGATTCCGGGGATGAGGCTTTCATGATTGCCCAAAACATCCCTCAAGCCGGAATCTTTATCGGCAAGAACCGCTTACACTCTTCTAAAAGAGCAACTCGCTCAGGGTTTAATGTTGGCGTTTTAGATGATGGTTTCCAACATCGCATTCTCCACAGAGACCTGGATATCGTCCTTTACGATCTCTCTCAAAAAGCCGCGCTCAGGGAACCTTTCTCCTCTCTTAAAAGGGCCCATCTTCTGTTAGTCAAGAAAAAGGATGAATCAAACCGAAAAAAGGAGATAAAAAAGGATCTTACCAAAAAAGCTTTTTTTGAATATTCTGTGATAAGCAGAGGCTTTTTTAGATTAGGAGAGAAAGGGGAAAAGGTATCGGCGGAAAGGATTAGAGGGAAGAAAGTTATCGCTTTCTGTGGAATTGCCCGCCCTGAAAGATTTCATTCCCTTCTCCAAGAGGAGGGAATATATCCAAAGTTCTTCTTAAAATTTCCTGATCATCATCCATATCCACAATCTTCTTTAGAGAAAATACTAAAATACTTTTTTAAAGTAGAAGCCGAAGTTCTGATCATGACTGAGAAAGACGCAGTAAAAGTAGTCGATAAGATAAATCCAAGAAAAATTCCTGCATATTACCTCAAGATCGACCTGGAGGTGGAAAAAGAATTTTATCCGGCAGTGCTTTCTGTTATTCAAAACATGGATTAGTTTTCCAAATGGCAAGTATCAAGGATTTATCGGAATTTTTACTCTTTCAAAAAATAAAAATCTTTCTCTCCATCCTACCGCGACCATTTTGTTTATTCTGGGGGCGAAGTTTAGGATTGCTCTTTTATTTGTTGGATAAAAAACATCGTATGATCACTCAATCCAACCTGAAAACAGCCTTTGGCCCAGACTTTTCTCCACGAGTGTTAAAAAGAATCTCTCTTAATTGCTTTATGAATTTTGGCCAGGTTATTTTCGATATCCTAAAGTTCTCTCGTCTCAGCGAAGAAGAAAAGAATAGAATCGTTGTTATCGAAGGCGAAGATAATCTTAAAAAAGCTCTTCGAAAAGGAAAAGGAGTCCTTCTTTTTACTGCTCACTACGGAAATTGGGAAATTGGTTCCTATTTTTTCTCAAAAAAAGGAAATTTTAATGTGATTGCCCGCCCTCTGGACAACAAGCTTCTGGAGAAAGAAATTCTCAAACTCAGAACGAACTTGGGAGCAAAAATCATCTACAAGCATCAAGCCACAAAACACATTCTTCACTCGCTGCGGGCAAAAGAGATGGTGGCTTTTTTGATCGACCAGAATGTCCTCCGAAGCCAAGCCTTGTTTGTCGATTTTTTTGGCAAAAAAGCTGCCACAACTCCGAGCCTTGCTGCTTTTTTCCTAAAAACAAAGTCCCCTCTTCTCCCCGCATTCTGCTATCCTCTTTCTTCTTATGGGTATCATCTAAAAATATGCGAACCTCTGGAAATATCCTTAGAAGGAAATCATGACCAAAATATGTTGAAAATCACTCAAATATGCACTAATATTATAGAAAATCAAATACGGAAAAATCCAAATTATTGGTTTTGGTTCCATAAAAGGTGGAAAACGAGACCATATGGAGAAACAAAAGATTAAACGAAAATTTAATCCCAAAGAGGAAAAATGAGAGTCAAAAAACGCTCTTTAGATGAATTGAGACCGATAAAAATCAAGCCCGATTATCTTGATTTTGCTGATGGTTCGGCTTTTATAGAAATCGGGAAAACCAAGGTTTTAGCTTCTGCTACTATCGATAAAAAAGTTCCTCCCTTTTTAAAAAACAGCGGAAAAGGCTGGATCACAGCCGAATATTCCATGCTTCCTCGCTCTACTGAAAAAAGAACGATCCGTGAGAGAGTTCTGAGCAGACTTTCCGGCCGAACCCAAGAAATCCAACGCCTCATCGGACGATCGCTGCGGGCAGTGACCGAGCTAGGCATACTTGGAGAAAGAACTATTATCTTGGACTGCGATGTCATTCAAGCTGATGGAGGAACAAGAGCCGCCTCTATCACAGCTGGATGTGTTGCCTTGGCGCTTGCTTTGAAAAAGATGATGGAAGAAAAGATCATCGATCAAATGCCTCTCAAACATCTTATAAGCGCTGTAAGCGTAGGCGTAGTCGAAGGGAAAATGCTTCTTGACCTCGATTACAGTGAAGACTCAAGTGCAGAGATTGACATGAATGTCGCAGAAACAGATACCGGACAAATCGTAGAAGTTCAGGTTACAGCTGAAAAAAACCCTTTTTCGAGGAACAAGTTGAACTCCCTCCTAGACTTAGCGGATAAAGGAATAAAAGAGCTTATCCAGATTCAAAAGGATGTTCTTAAAAAAAAGAGCCTGCTTTTTATGGCTTATGGTAGAGAAGGAGAAAAAAAATGAATCGAATCCTTATCACAGGGGGGGGCGGATTTTTAGGGAGCCATCTTTGTGAATCTCTCTTAGAAAAGGGAGCAGATGTTATTTGCGTCGATAATTTTTTTTCAGGAAGCAAAGATAACATCTGTCACCTCTTCTCTTACCCCTATTTTGAGTTGATCCGCCACGACATAATCAATCCTCTCTTGGTAGAAGTGGAAAAAATTTATCATCTCGCTTGTCCTGCTTCTCCTATTCATTACCAGTACAATCCAATAAAAACTGTCAAGACCAATGTCATGGGAACCATCAACATGTTAGGCCTGGCTAAGAGGATAAAAGCCCGGATTCTTCTCTCTTCTTCCTCCGAAGTTTATGGAGACGCAAAAGCTCATCCTCAGCCAGAAAGTTATTGGGGTAATGTCAATCCTATAGGTCTCCGCAGCTGTTATGATGAGGGAAAAAGAGTGGCAGAAACCCTGATGTTGGACTACCATCGTCAGAATGAAGTGGATATCAAAATCGTTCGAATTTTTAATACATATGGCCCTCGAATGGCTATAAACGATGGAAGGGTAGTCAGCAATTTTATCGTCCAGGCGTTAAGAGGAGAACCTTTGACCGTATACGGAGATGGCAGTCAAACGCGTTCATTTTGTTACGTCTCGGACCTCATTCAAGGCCTTTTAACGATGATGGAAACAGAAGATTTTACAGGTCCTATAAATCTGGGAAATCCCGATGAATTTACCATCCTCGAGCTAGCAGAAAAAATCATCAAGCTCACAAAAAGTCCATCAAAAATCATACATAACCCTCTCCCCTCAGATGATCCAGTACGAAGATGTCCGGATATCTCTTTGGCCAAAAAAAAGCTCAAATGGGAGCCTAAAGTGTCGCTTGAAGAAGGCTTGATGGAAACCATAGATTATTTCAAAGAAAAGTTAAGTCTCAAAAAAGGTTAGCATCATGAAACTTTCGATTGTTATTCCTGTTTTCAATGAAAGAGATACAATCGAAGAATTGATTCGCCGAGTGCAAAATGTTGAAGTCGGCTTGGAAAAAGAAATCATCATTGTCGATGATGGTTCTGAAGACGGAACCCATCAGATTCTGGAAAATTTAAATCACCCTAACATAAAGATCTTTTTCCACACCATAAATCAGGGGAAAGGAGCTTCTCTCCAGACAGGCTTCTCTAAAGCAGCAGGGGATATTGTCCTGATTCAAGATGCTGACTTAGAGTATGATCCCAGAGATTATTCTAGACTCCTTGAGCCTATCCTGGATGGCCGAGCAGACGCTGTCTTTGGCTCCCGTTTCCTGGGCGGTCCACACCGTGTGCTTTTCTTCTGGCACTACATCGGGAACAAACTCCTTACAACTCTTTCCAACATGCTAACCAATCTGAATCTTTCAGATATGGAAACTTGCTATAAAGTCTTCAGGAAGGAGATAATCGACAAAATCACGCTTAAGTCAAAAAGATTCGGATTTGAGCCAGAAATCACTATCAAACTTTCGAAAATGAAATGCAGGATTTACGAAGTCCCCATTTCTTATTCAGGAAGAGATTATAGCGAAGGGAAAAAAATTGGCTGGAAAGATGGAGTGGCCGCCATCTTCCATATCTTCAGATACAAATTTTTCAAATAAAATCATCTGGGTCAGGAGGGCCCTGAGGATATCTTGACAATTATCCCCCTGAGCTATAATATTTCACCTTAAAAAATAGTCTTTTAAAAAACAAAAGAAAAAATTTATAATATGAAACACCTATTCGAACTTAGTCTCTTTATTTAAGAGATGGTTACAAGGAGGTTATGATGTCTATCTTATCTAAATTAATATTAATGGGAATAATACTTATTGTTCTGGTTTTGATTGCTCTCCTTATGGCTAAACAATACAGAAAAGTCGGTCCCAATGAAGTTCTTATAATATCCGGAGGAAGAAAAAGGACTGTGATTGAGCCTGACGGAACAAAAAAGAAAATAGGCTATCGCTATCGTCTGGGTGGGGGAACATTTGTGATGCCCTTCCTAGAA
This sequence comes from Candidatus Aminicenantota bacterium, assembly GCA_030615975.1. GTDB lineage: Bacteria > Acidobacteriota > Aminicenantia > Aminicenantales > Aminicenantaceae > JAUWYH01. The sequence goes on along the minus strand of JAUWYH010000014.1, from coordinate 6,271 downwards.
ACTGTTGATATTTTGCCTATGGCAGTTATTACTTTGAACATAAAAACCCCAGAAGTTCTTACCCATGGGGGCGTGCCCCTTATGGCTGAGGCTACCGCTCAGGTCAAGATAGATTCTTCTGACAATTCTATCCGTTTAGCAGCAGAACAGTTTTTAGGATTAGGAAAAGAAGGCATCAGGGATGTTTCCATGACCATTCTGGAAGGGAAAATGAGAGAAGTCATAGGGGCTATGACTGTTGAAGAAATTTTTACAGGAAGACACAAATTTTCAGCTAAGGTTTCCGAAGTCACTCAGAGCGATTTTTCCCGGATGGGCCTGGGAATGATCTCTTTTGCCCTTAAAGACATAAGCGACACCCAAGGATATCTTGACGCCCTCGGAAAACCTCAGATATCAGCAGCCAAACGCGATGCAACTATCGCAGAATCAGAGACAGAAAAAGAAGCGGTTATTAAATCTTCCGAGGCAAAAAAAGAAGGAGAAGTGGCCCGCCTGGCTGCCGAAGCCCTAATCGCAAAAGCCCAGTGGGAAAACGAAGCCAAAAAGGCAGAATCTCAAGTTGCAGTCAATCAGAGAAAAGCCCAGGCGGATTTTGCTTATGAACTCGAGCGTTTTCGCCTCAGCCAAGAAATAAAAAAAGAAGAGGCTAAAGTGAATATTATCGAAAAAGAGGAATCGATCAAAATAGAAGAGTTAGAAATTGCAAGAAGAGAGAAAGAATTAGACTCCAGCGTTATCAAGCCTGCAGAGGCACGTAAATACCAGATTAAGGCTGAAGCAGAAGCTGAAGAATACCGCCTTCAAGCTGAAGCTAAAGGCAAAGCAGAAGCTATGAAACTCGAAGGACTGGCTGAAGCCGAGACAGTCAAACAAAGAGGCTTAGCTGAAGCTGATACTATGATGAAAAAAGCTCAGGCTTGGGAAAGGTACAACCAGGCAGCTGTTCTGGATAAATACTTCGATATTCTTCCTGAGTTAGCCAAAGCTGTTTCTGAACCTCTTTCTAAAGTGGACAAAATTGTGCTTATTGGAGGAGACAAGGGATTAGGAACTTCAAAAATCACCTCTCAAGTGGCAGAAATCCTGGCACAGATGCCAGAAGTGGTCAAGACTCTCACTGGAGTTGACCTTAAAAAGTATCTAAAAGAAAAGCTCAATCCTGAGGAGAAAGAAGGGGAAGAATAAATATTTTTTAAAACGGGTAAATCATGATATCAGAAAAAGTCAATCAAATCGGCGAATCTCTCACTCTTAAGGTCACAGCTAAAGCCATGGCCATGAAGGCCGAGGGGATAGATATTGTTGACCTCAGTGCTGGTGAGCCAGATTTCCCTACTCCTGATAATGTAAAAGAGGCAGGAATTCGTGCCATAGAGCAAAATTTCACAAAATATACCCAAAATGACGGAATCCCAGCCTTGAAAGAAGCCATCACCAACAGGCTGAAGGCCGATTACGGTCTTACCTATGGCGAGGACGAAGTCATCGTTTCCACAGGAGCAAAAAGTTCTCTCTACCACCTCATCCAGGCTTTGATCAATGAAGGCGAAGAAGTCATAATTCCCGCTCCCTATTGGGTCACCTATCCTCATGCTGTCTCGTTGGCCAATGGAAAAGCTGTTATTATCCCTACCAAGGAGGAAAATGGATTCCTCCTCACTCCAGATCAGCTAAGATCGGCCATCAATCCTACCACCAAGGCCCTCTTACTGAACAATCCATCCAATCCAACTGGGGCAGCATACGAAAAACACCAGTTGGAAGCTTTAGCCGACGTCATTATGGAAGAAGATATTTTCGTGCTCGCTGATGAAATTTATGCAAACCTTGTTTATGATGACTTCCGTTTTGTGAGTTTTGCCTCTCTAGGGGAGGAGATAAAAAAGAGAACCATTATCATCAGTGGAGTTTCTAAATCCTATTCCATGACAGGTTGGAGAATAGGCTACGCAGTCGGCCCTGCAGATATCGTCAACGGCATGTCCAAAATCCAGAGCCACAGCACATCCAATCCCTGTTCCATCTCTCAAATGGCCAGCATCGAAGCTCTTAAAGGCCCCCAGTATGAAGTATCCAAAATGAAATCAGAATTCCAGAGACGCAGAAATTATGTCTTGATGAGGCTTCAGAGTATCCCTCATGCTTCCTGTTTCAAACCTCAGGGAGCCTTCTATCTTTTCCCCAACTTCTCCTCTTACTACAAGAAGGAATTCAACAATGTCCTGATTCGAAACTCCTACGGCTTGGCTTACTATCTTCTCAAAGAAGCCAAAGTGGCCATTGTTCCTGGAGATGCTTTTGGCACCGACAATTGTATCCGTATTTCTTATGCAACCTCCATGGAGAATTTGGAAAAAGGCATGGACAGGATCATCGAGGCTCTTTCTCGTCTCAAAACAGCCAGAAAAGTCAAGCGAATTGCCCTCAACAACACCATAACTCGAGGAAAAAAGTCGGTGCCCGTAGATTCCTCTATATCTGCCCAGATGAGAGATGCTCTCGTGGCTGAAATGGAGAGCCATCTCAGCTACCAAAACTATTTTGAATGGAATGCCAACATCAACGGCGTAATAATTCAACTGAGAACAAACGTCTCCCACCTAAATGATTTCTGGATTGAGAACTGGTATCCGGCTCAGTTGGAAGCGGATTTAGAGCCTCACGCCATCATCTATGCCGTGGATGGTGTGACAGGAAGGGAACCCCGCTCTTTCTATAATTCAGAGACAAAAACAGGAGTCCTCGTCAATACGGACAATTACGGCCCATTGCACAGCCTGGCTCTTGGATTGGTGATGGATGTATCCGAAAGGCTTTTTAATGTCCATGCCATACGCGGAATGTCAGCCGATTTAGAGGGATGCGGACTGATACTAGTCGGGCCCAAAGGGACAAAAAAAACCGAGCTTTTTTACGCCTTGCTCCAAGATAAAAGATTCCGATTCCATTCAAACGACATTATTTTCGTCCGCTTTTCAGGAGGCACAACACTGGCAGATTCTGTTGAAAGAAAACTTCTTCTGCCTACGAATACTGTCGAGTCCTACCCGGACTTTGCTCCCCTTTTCGATAACAGCAAATGTGAAAATGTCATTACCCATAAAGAAAAATGCCAAGAAACTGAATGCATCCGCCTCGATGATTGCCGTCTGGATAGAGGATCTCCCTATTGCTACAAAGCATCTAAAGATGCCAGCGTCCTCCTTGATCCCTACTGGATCGATGGACCTTCAAAGCATATTAAACGCACCAATTTGCGCTGGATTTTTATACTTCGCTACGATACTGTCTCTCCTCCAGTAGTAGAAGCTGAGGTAGAAGATGCTCTGCGTATCCTAGAATCAGGGCAAACTCTTGGCTTAAAGAGCAGTATTACTCCTTCCAAAGCCCAGCCTTTTTATAACCCGCATCTCTTAGTGACGAGTGGTGAACGGATGGATCTACAGAGGAATTTCTTCCAGCGCCTTCTCGAGACAACCCCTTGTTATTTATTCAACAGCGGAAAGGCCTCAACCGAAGATCTTAAAAAAATTGTCTTGGGAGAGGCTAAAACTGAATAATTTAAAAAAAAGCATAACATTTTTCCTATGAACAACAAAAGCATTTATGACGAAGAAGCCTACAAGAAATTCGCAGCAGAACTCTCCAGAGTACTCAAAGGCTCGAACATCAAGAGCGTAGACCTTAAGTGGCTCGAACCAAGGGCAAAAGCCGCGGGCATCAAGACCAAATACGGTTCCTATGGCTGGCGCTCTGCCATATCGAGCCGTATTGCACCAAAGACAGTTTATTTGGGAAGCGAATCTATTCGACTTCCTCATCCCTCATCAGAACAAGAATCTCTAATCGCCAACGCTCCTCAAGAGCTGGATAAGGTGCTTCATCTGCTTCGAACTCTTCCCATCTACCATATTCGAAGACAGATGGGAGAAAATGACTCTTATAATCCTGTTTGCAATCTTTACGTTTCCGAAGCAGATCTTGTGAACTATCGACTTGGATATATGTGGGGATCCACTATGTTCAAGCCAAAAAAGAGGCCGGGCCCCGAGTTCATCATGATTCACATCCCTGAAGAACACCTCCTCCGTCAGCAGGTGCTTGTTCTTCCCGAAGAAAACATCAACATCGCTCTGGGAACAGACTATATGGGAGAAGACAAAAAAGGGTTTCTCCGCCAGGCCATGTGGGCTGCTGATCAGCAGGGCATGCTTGGCCTTCACTCTGGGACAAAACTTGTGACTATAAGAGATTCCAACAATAAAATCAAAACTTACGGCGTTTTCCTCTTCGGTCTGACAGCAACAGGGAAATCCACTTGGTCCTGTCATCAACTCGGTCTTGACCATGAAAAAGGCGAAAAAACCGAAGTCATTCAAGACGATATAGTTTTCTTAAAGAAAGATGGCTCGGCTTTGGGATCAGAAAACAATTTCTTTGTCAAAACAGATGTTGAAAAGGAATATCAAGAAGCGATGTATAACGCATTGATCGATAAGTCTGCTCTACTTGAGAATGTGATAATCAAATCCAACGGAGAAGTCGACTTTCTCGATGAGAGCCTTACAGCAAACGGACGGGCAATTATTCGCCGCGATAAACTCAAGGTCAAGATTAAAGGAAAGATGGTTGGCATCTCATCCAAATCCATCGACCTTCCTCCTTTAGAGGAACTCGACGGCCTGGTCTTTGCCTTCATCACACAAAGAAACACTATCATGAGCTTTGCTCAGGAGCTTACCCCAGAGCAGGCTGTTTTGGCTTATCTATGGGGCGAAAGCACCCACAGCTATGCCAGCCAACCTCACAGAGCAGGCGAGTCGGTGCGCATCGTCGGTACAGATCCTTTCATCATCGGCTCAAGAGCTAATAAAATCAACCGCTTCTATGAAGTCATAATGACCCTTGTCAGCAACTGCCCTGGAAAGCTTAAATTTATGCAGTACAACACAGGAGGCATAGGCGAGATTATAGAAACATCCGAAGAAAACGGCCAAAAGAAAAAAAGATTAGTGCACAAAGTCATCCGAGTTCCTATAAGCCTTATGGCCCAAATTCAGAGAGGTGACTTACGAGGAACCAACCATTATGAAAGAGGAATACTGGGAACAAAGGAAATAAAGGTCTGCGAAGGAAAAAACCTTGAAGAATACGACATTCGCAAGTTTTATTCAGAGGAGCAGATCAATCATTATATCCAGGATTTGGTAGAAGGAAGACGAAAATTCACTGATGAAATTGCCTCTGAAGGGCTTCGAGAAGAAATCATGTATGCGGCCGAGCGGTCTTTCCGCATCGATAAAAGCAAAAGAAAAGAAAAAGTCATTGTGCCGGAAAGCTTAGCTTCTGAAGACAAGCCTTATTACTACTTGGAATCTAAATCAAGACCCCGGCGCAGAGGCTTCTGGCGATCAAGATAAGATGACTCAGTTTAGTTTCTCCTCTATCTCCTGAGCTAAAAGATGGAGGAGAAAAAGATGGACTTCCTGCACTCGAGGTGTACTTTCAGAGGGAACATCAAGAAGATAGTCTGGTAAAGAGGAAAGCTTTCCTCCACCCTTCCCGGTAAAAGCAACTGTAAGCAATTCTTTTTCTTTAGCTATGGTTATAGCCTTAATCACATTCGGAGAATTCCCGCTTGTAGAAAGGCCAAGAGCAATATCGCCCTTCTCTCCCAGTGCCTCTATCTGTCGGCTAAAAACTTGATCAAAAGATGTATCATTGGCGATAGAAGTAAGGGCAGAAGTATCAGTCGTTAAGGAGATTGCTCTAAGAGGAGGCCTTTCTTTTAAAAATTTATTCACAAGCTCTGCTGCAAAATGTTGAGCCTGTGCGGCACTGCCGCCGTTTCCGAAAATGAGAATTTTTTGTCCAGTCCTTAAGCTCTCAACAGTCTTTATGATAATCTCCTCAAAAAGATGGGCTCGTATTGAAAAGAATTCCTCCAGAATCTTGGATAACTCATTGATCATATTCTCATAATTCATTCTTCCTCCTCAATTTCCGTTTGTCCATTTCTCTGTTTTTCCGTAGATTCTTTTCTGCGATATTTATTTCAAAGCAACTATCCTGAATTATTCAAAAAGCTGCCAATACCTTTATTTATATTCACTCGCCCAATCCAGAATGAATGGTCTTTTGGACTTTATTTATAAGCTGCGGCAGGTAGCTTCGGTCGAATCCCTGAACAGGAAGCGGGGGATGAAAGAACACTCTGATCTTTCCTCTCTTCACAAAAAAACTTCCTCTTGGCATAAGTTCATAAGTT
>JAUWYH010000143.1 GCA_030615975.1 Candidatus Aminicenantota bacterium | reverse complement strand
CGTCATTCCCGCGGAAGCGGGAATCCAGAAGCACCGAAGTAGCCAGAAATACTGGATTCCCACTACCCGCTTTCGCGGGCACAGGCTTCGTGGGAATGACGAGTGCCTGATACGATATTTCACGCATGACACGACACTAGTAATCATTCTAGAAAGTGAGAATTTGCTTTTTTGGCAAGTCTGCCACTCCTACCATTTTGCTAAAAATTCAAAATCTAATTCAGTCTGAAACGTGTCTTTAAAAAATTTCTCGTTTCTCCCTGAAAAATATTAGAGGTAAGCCTAGAAAAAGTTTTATTTACCGAAAAATAGACTGAAAATCTCCTCTCGATAATCTGGAGACAATATATCGGGGCCTCAAATAGAATCCGGCATAAGCGTTCCGGAGCGTATTTTTCATCTTTTTCAAATCCTCCCCTCCTTTACACGCCTCAGGAAATAGATCACCATTGGAAAAATCTCTTCCTTTGTTTTGCATTTGGTCGTACAAAGGTGTACCTGGATAGGGAATTGCGATATGAAATAAGGCATAGGCAGGGTTCAACCTTTTGGCAAAATTTACTGTCTCCTCTATCTCCTTTACAGTAGAATTTGGAAATCCAAGCATGAAGAAGCAGGCTGATTCGATTTTAGCCCTATGGACCAAACGCATGCCATCTTCAATCTGTTTAATTGTTATTTTTTTATTAAAACTTTCGAGCAGGTTATCTGTTCCGGCTTCGACTCCAAAATGAATTAAACGACATCCAGCCTCCTTCATCTTCATCAATAATACTTCATCCACAAGATCAAACCTCGTCTGACAGGTCCACCGAAAATCATATTGCTTCCTGATTAAATAGTCGCAAAGTTCGAGTACATGCCTGCGAAAAACTGTAAATTCTAAATCCATAAAATAGGCTGTCTTCACTCTAAAATGAGAAATAGCATATTCTATTTCACTAATAAGTTTTTCTAATGATTTCCTCCGAATCCCTTTACCGTACATTTTTAAAAGACAAAAATCACATTGAAAAGTGCATCCTCTTGAACCTTCGAGTAAGATAAAATTTGAGCCCAAAACTTCATAGTAATATTTATCCATGGGTAACAGATGAAAAGCTGGCATAGGTAAGTCGTTTAAATCAAGAAGCTGCTGGTCTTGCGTGACTATCATCTTGCCATTTTCCATAAAAGCCAGCCCTCTTATGTCTGCTAATTGTTTTCCCTGGCAAATCTCTGATATAGTAAGTTCAGGTTCGCCACGAATAACAGCTTTGGCTTGAGTAAACTCCAGCAATTCTTTAGGTTTTACTGTTCCATGAACGCCGAGGATGTAAACCTCATCGGCAAACTTCCTCACGCTTGCCACTATGTTTAAAAAAGGCTCTATATCCAGATTTGGGCACTGCCAACGGTCCAGGCTGGAAGATGAAATAAAGACTTTATCAAAGTTGACGACACTTTGGGCGATTTTATCAGGAAAAATCCTTAGGGCATTGGCGTCGATAATCTGAACCTGGTGGCCTTGCTTTTCTAATAGAGCAGCACAATTTGCAAGAGCCAGTGGCGGACAGACTCTGTTATAAATTTTACCTCGCTTATTTACTTGGTGTATTTGATACGGATTGACGAACAATAACTTCAAGCAACCTCCAATTCTTGTATATTTTCAGTCTTTTATCTTTATTTCCAGGTTAGCTCCTATATGCTCATTTTGTCTTCAATTTATTGTCTTATAAATTTATAAAAGAAAATTAAGAGCAAAGCCTTTTAATGATGGTGAGGATAAATTTTGTATAGCTGTCAATTTGTTTTTTTGTCTTCATCCTCTCCTCCTTTAATTCTATAAGTTATAAGATGAAACTAAATTTAAGAGAAAATTATCTTTTTATTTAATCGAAATTTGGGCTCTCTCATATTTTTTGATGAAAGAAAATTTATTTCTTCTCTTCCCCGGTCAATTTATTACTGCACTATTGAATAATCCCTCCTCTGTTATTGCGAGCGCAATAAGAGCGAAGCAATCTCATTTTATGTCTTTTTTTCTTTCTTCAATTCAGATATCTTTAATTTTGTCTTTTTGATTTTTTTATCAATTTGCTTAATTTTATAACGAATATAACCCATACGACCAAAAATATTTACATATCGGCAGGCCGTAAGATTAACTCCATAGAAATCTCCTACAAGGACTTTTCTTTCTTTTAAAAGGCATCTAAGATACTCTTCAGCCTCTTCTAAACTCTTGAAGATCTTCTTTCCCTTGCTTGCCAAACAAGATTGATCCCCTCGCAGTTCCTTATTAAAGATTTCATTGACTCTGGAATTTTCTTCTTCGATCTTAAGCTTCCCTTCATGCTCAACCTCCAAAGAGAATGCCTGTTGAACAGGATTACAGAACACAGAAAGGGATAATAAAATTAGGAAAAGAAATCTGTGCATAATTACTTTTTTCACTCTGCTATTTTTTTGTTTTTATCTTAAGCCAGTTTAAGATTTTATTCAACACAGAGGGACGAAGAGCATACTCTCTAAATAAATCATTGATTGAAGATGAGCTCAGCATCGCACTTTTCATGCGAGTTTTTGAACTAGCAGAACACTTTGTCTTTGTGCTTTTTGCTTTTCTTGTAAGGCCTACCCCAAATCAAAGCAAAAATATTTGTCTCTCCTTACATCTCTTTACCATTTCATCAGGCCATACACTGGACTGGACTTCCCCTATATGGACCTTCCTGAGGAAGAACATGCACAACCGTGATTGTCCGATCCCTCCACCTATGGTTAGGGGGAGTTCCTCCTGCAACAACCTCCGATGAAAATACAGCCCAACATTATTCTCTTCTCCCTTGATCTCAAGTTGCTTCATTAAAGAATCCTTGTCTACTCTTATTCCCATCGACGAAAGCTCGAATGCGTTTTGAAGTAAGGGGTACCATACAAGGACATCCCCGTTTAGACCGCACCTTCCGCTTCCCGTCTCCGTTGACCAGTCGTCATAATCGGCTGCCCTTTCATCGTGGGGCCTACCGTCCTTAAGCTCCGCTCCGATTCCTATCACAAACACTGCCCCCTTTTCCCTGCATATTTCATCTTCACGTTCCTCCGGCGATAGATCAGGATACATTTCAAGAATATCTTCGCTGTGAATGAACTGGATCTCGTCAGGGAGGAAAGGTCTCTCCAGCTTTTTGAACTGCTCACAAACAAGCTTTTCCATCTCCTTTATAACCTCGTAGATCTTCCTTACAATGAACTTAAGGAAATCAAGATCTCTTTCATCCTTACTGATAATCCTCTCCCAATCCCACTGGTCCACGTAAACCGAATGAAGATTATCCAGGATCTCATCGGGCCTTATTGCATTCATATCAGTGTAAAGACCTTCTCCTGGGGCGAATCCGTAATCTGCAAGGGCAACTCTCTTCCACTTCGCAAGCGACTGAACTATCTCGGCCTCCTCATTCATGTTCGAAACATTGAACCTTATAGGTCTTTCCTTGCCGGTGAGGTAATCGTTTATTCCTGTTTTTCTTAAAACTAAAATTGGTGCTGATATTCTCGCTAAATTCAACTCCTCAGCCAGCCTATCCTGGAAATTGCTTTTGATAAACCTTATCGCTCTCTCCGTTTCTCTAAGGTCTAAGGAAGGATTATATTCTTCGGGAACAATCAGATTGCTTTTCAGCATCATTAGCTCCTTTTCAATAGATACTTTAGATGCTTTTTCTTGCTAGATGGAGAAATTGCTTTTCTTGCTGATTTGCAATTTCCTCCATCTTCTATTGCTTCACTCCAATTCCCACAAAAAAATTTTTAGCTCAGGAAAAATTTGATGTCAAAGGCGAATGAAATGATAAAACAAATTAAAAAACCCTGTCCCTGTTGATCACTTTGATTACTTTAAATCCTTTTTTCTTAGCTTTTTGCGTACTTCTCTTTTGAACTCTGGATTAATTTTCACTCCCAAATCCTCTGCTTTTTTCATATATTCCCAAGCCAGAGCGTACTTTTCCTGGTAGAAAAAGACTACTGCTAAATTGTTATAGGCCTTGGCTAAATCCGGATTGAATTCAATCACTTTCTTGTAATGATGAACTGATTCAGGAAAACGTTTTGTTTTGAAATAAATATTCCCCAGGTTAAGATGAGCCTCATGATAATCAGGTTTCGATTCTATTGCCTTTAAATACTCCCTCTCTGCCTCTTCCACCTTTTTTTCTTTTTCAAATAAAATTCCAAAAAGATTGTGAGCTTCTGGAAGAGAGGGATCAAGCTCAATCGCCTTCTTCAAGGCAGATTCAGCCTCCTCTCTTTTTTCTTTCTTAAAATAAGCATAACCCAAATTAGAATAGGCAACAGCATAGTCCGGATTTATCCCGATGGCCTTTATGCATTCTCCAATCGCCTCATCCTCCATCCCTTTTTCAATATAAGCAGATGCCAGATTGGAATAAGCTCTATAATAATCGGGCTTTAATCGAATCGCTTTTTTGAACTCCCCAATCGCCTTATCCAGAAATCCTTGAAATAGATAGGCTATGCCTAAATTGTAATAAGCCTCTGAAAAATCAGGTTTTATCTCTAGAGCCCTTAAAAA
>JAUWYH010000116.1 GCA_030615975.1 Candidatus Aminicenantota bacterium | reverse complement strand
ATTAAACCTTTGATTCTAGCTACTTCAATGATGTCAATTCCAACTCCTGTAGTCATTTTTTCTACCTTGTTCTCAATTTTTTCCTATGTTAACGTTTTTTATTTCCGGTTATTTTTTAGGTAATAATATAAGATAAAAAGACAAGAAAAGCTAGAAAAGGAATACATCGTAAGACGAAAAAAGGAAAGCGTAAAACTTATGCTATAAACCGTGCGACGTAAAGCGTAAAACTCAAATAATGAATTGTAGGGACCATTCCCTGAATGGTCCTGTATTGGCCCGATCAGGGGATCGAGTCCTACATTTAAAGCCCCTCGACTGCCTCATGTCTAATGCATATCGTTTAGGGATATGTTTCTATAGTTCGATGAGGGCATCAAGTTCTACAATACAGGCTTGATGAAGGCAGCTGGCCTATGGAGGAACGTTCGGAGAACGAACCCTACGGCCCGATGAGGGCAGCGGGCCCTACATATTACGGTTTAATCTTGCCTTGAGTTCTTTGGTTGCTTTTCTCCCGATAATTCTGGCCAGTTCTTCAATGGGAGCCTTTTTGATCTCTTCAATACTTTTGTACTTTGCCAGAAGGCGGGCTTTTCTTTTTTCGCCTAACCCAGGGATTCCGTCGAGTGGAGATTCAAAGCTTTTCTTCTCTCTTCTGAGGCGGTGGAAGGAAATGGCGAAGCGGTGGGCCTCATCTCTGATGTTTTGAAAGAGTTTTAAGGCGGGGGATGTCCTCTCCAATCTTAATCCTTGTTTGTGAGCCGGAGTAAAGATAATTTCCTCTTTTTTAGCCAGGGAAATTAAAGAAAGTTTCCCTAGCCTGAGACGTTCAAGGCTCTTTTTTGCTGCGTTGAGTTGCCCCTTTCCTCCATCCACCAGGATTAAATCCGGCAGAGCTTTCTTTTCTTGAATGACTCGAGTGTATCTTCTCTGGATGACCTCTTGTAGACTGGCTACATCATTCGGTCCTTCCACAGTTCTGATCTTATATTTTCTGTAATCTTTCTTATGCGGGAGCCCATTTTCGAAGACGACTAGAGAAGCTACGGATTCCTCTCCACCAATGTTAGAGACATCAAAGCCTTCAATCCGCTTAGGGATCTTTTTTAGCCCAAGAATTTCTTTTGCCTCTCTCAAGGGTGATATTTCTTTGGATCTTTTTCTCAAAAGAATTTCAGCATTTTTGTTGGCCAGCTCCACAAGCTTTCTATTTTTTCCTTTTTGAGGAAAAAGTATTTTGATTTTTTCTTTCCTTAGAAAAGAGAGATTTTCTAAAACCTTATCTCGATCCAACTGTTCAAAGGGCAATAGAATTTTTTCGGGTAAATCTTTTTTCTCTTTGTAAAATTTAAAAAGCTGTGAAAAAAGGATTTCTCTGTTTGATGTCCTTGGTTTTTCTTGGAGATAAATTCCTTCTGATTCAATTACTTTGCCTTTTCTCATCTGGAAGACATAAAGCGCTACTTTTACCTCTTTCCGAGAAAAGCCAAAGATATCTTTGTCTTCAAGGCTAACGGATATGAGCTTTGGTTTCTCTTTGATCTGTTCGATAGTCTGTATAAAATCTCTCCAGAGAGCTGCCTGTTCAAATTCTTGGCGTGTTGCCGTTTCCTTCATTTTCTGCTTCAATATTTTCAGCAATTTTTCTGTTTTTCCTTCCAAGAAGAGCAAAGCATTGGCGATACTTTCCCTGTATTCTGTTTCTGATATGTATCTGACACAAGGTGCGGTACATAATTTTAAATCATATTCAAGGCAGGGTCTTTTCCTTTTACCTGGAACAGCTTCTTCACAACCTCTTATCCCGAAATATTTATTGATGAGATGAATCGTTTTTCGTGCCTGGTGGGCCGGGCTGAAGGGGCCGAAGTATTTAGCTCCATCTTCCTCAACTCTTCTGGTGAGATAAATGCCTGGGAATTTTTCGTGAAGAGTGAGTTTCAAGTAAGGAAAGCTTTTGTCGTCCTTCAGCTTGAGGTTAAACTTTGGCTGGTATTGGCGGATAAAATTATTCTCGAGGAAAGTCGCTTCTCTCTCTGAGTCAGTAAGAATAAATTCCAGATCAGCGGTTTCAGAAAGGATATTTCTAACTTTTGAATCAGAAGTAGCTTGAAAGTAGGACTTGACTCTATCCTTAAGCGAACGGGCTTTGCCGATATAGATTACATTGTTTTGGCTGTCTTTAAAAAAATAAATACCTGGTTTTTCAGGAAGATTTTCTATTTTTGCTTTCAATGATTTTGCCATTTTAGAGGCCGATTTCTAATTCCCTTTTTTTCAATTTTTTGATTTCATCTCTTATACGGGCAGCTTTTTCAAATTCAAGATTCCTAGCTGTTTCTTTCATCAGTTTTTCCAATTTTTCTATTTTTTCTTTTCTCTTTTGAGGAGAAAGATATATTTCCTTCTCCTCTGAGATTCGTGAGTAATCCAAATAGTCTCTCTCATAAATGCTGGATAAAACTTCATCTATATTTTTTTTGATGGATTGCGGAGTGATATTGTTTTTTCGGTTGTATTCCTGTTGAATCTTCCTCCTTCTGCTCGTCTCGGAAATAGCGTTTTTCATGGAATCGGTACCCACATCTGCATACAAGAGGGCCTTGCCTGAAACATTTCTGGCTGCTCTTCCAAATGTCTGGATAAGCGACTTTGTTGAGCGAAGGAATCCTTCTTTATCAGCATCAAGGATGGCCACAAGAGAGACTTCGGGCAAATCCAGCCCCTCTCTTAATAGATTGATACCAATAAGAGTGTCAAATTTTCCTTTTCTCAAGTCTCTTAAGATTTTAATTCTATCCAAAGTATCGATTTCTGAATGGAGATATTGTACACGGAGTCCGAGTTCATGATAATAACGGGTAAGATCTTCAGCCATTTTTTTGGTCAATGTTGTTACCAATGTTCTTTCGTTGTTTTTTGCGCGCTTTATGATTTCAGACATTAAATCTTGGATTTGACCTTTGATTGGCCGGACTTCGATTTCAGGATCTGTAAGACCTGTAGGCCTTATGATTTGCTCGATGACTTTATTGCCAGTTTTTCTTAGTTCATAAGGTCCTGGAGTGGCTGAGACATAAATCACCTGATAAGCTCTGCTTTCGAATTCTTTGAAATTCAAAGGCCGATTATCAAGGGCTGAAGGGAGGCGAAAGCCGTGTTCGACGAGCGTTTGCTTTCTTGAGCGGTCTCCATGGTACATTCCCCCAATCTGAGGAATGGTTACATGGGATTCATCAGTGATGGTTAGAAAATCAGGAGGAAAATAATCGAGAAGAGTATAAGGAGGCTCTCCTGGTTTACGAAGGCTTAGATATAGAGAATAATTTTCTATTCCCGGACACCAGCCGAATTCTCTCAACATTTCCAGATCAAAAAGAGTTCTTTCCTCTATTCTGTTGGCTTCGATGAGTTTGTCTTGCTTATTAAAGAAAGCGATTCTCTCTTCGAGCTCTTTTTTTATGCTGCGAATAGCATTGTCGAGAATATAGCGGGGAGTTGAAAAAAAAGTCCGGGGATAGAAGATGACTTTATCAAAAGTTTCTAAAGTTTTTCCTAAAAGAGGATCTATGGATGAGATGTTTATTATTCTGTTCTCATCGAGCTCAATCCGGTAAGCAAAATCTTCGTAGGGGGGATAAATTTCAACGATATCTCCTCGAACGCGAAAAGTCCCTCTTTTAAAATCAGCTTCATCTCTTTGATACTGGATCTCGACCAGGCTTTCGAGAATTTTTTTTCTCACAATGACCTGATTTTTTTGGAGAGGGAAACTCATAGAGTAGTAGGTCTGAGGTGAACCGATCCCATAAATACAGGAGACAGAGGCAACGATAATCACATCTCTTCTCTGGAAAAGAGAGTTTGTGGCGCACAACCTGAGGCGGTCGATTTCATCGTTAATAGTGGCTTCTTTAGCAATATATGTGTTTGAGGCTGGAATATAGGCTTCAGGCTGATAATAGTCGTAGTAGCTGACAAAATATCCTATTGCATTATTTGGGAAGAAGCGGCGGAATTCCTGGTAGAGTTGGGCAGCTAAAGTTTTGTTGTGAGAGATAACAAGAACGGGTCTTTTGGCTTTCTCTATGATATTAGCCATGGTGAATGTTTTTCCAGAGCCGGTCACTCCCATCAAAACCTGATGCTCAACTTTTTTAGCAAGACCTTCATTTAATTGCTGGATTGCTTTTGTCTGGTCGCCCTTGGGTTCGAATTCAGAATGGAGTTTAAAATTCTTCATCTTATTTATTATAGCAAAAAATAAAAAACGAATAGATGAAAAAAAATACCCTCAAAAATCACCTATAAAGGCTATTTACTTACTTCTTAGTCTAATTGACAATATTTTTATTATACTTATAATCCTAATTAAGAAAGGAGTAAAACATGAAAAAGACATTTGTTCTCGTCGCTCTCGCTTCAGTAATAATCTGGCTTAGCTCTTGTGCCCCAACAGCAACTGTGACTTCAACTGGAGGTCCTTCTATCAGTGAAGCCCAAGCGGAAAGATACGATGGCCCCAAAGCTAGGATAGCTGTGGGTGAATTCCAGGATAAAACTGCCAAAGGTGGATGGTCTGGGGGATGGTTAGGAATGTTTGGTTTGAGATTCAAGCAGATAGGCGATGGAATGCGAGATATGATGACAACAGCTCTATTCAACTCCAATCGCTATATTGTGTTAGAAAGAGAGCAACTCGGCGCGGTCTTAAAAGAGCAGGATCTTGCAGCCTCGGGCAGAATAAAGAAAGGAACAGAAGCTCCCACAGGAGAGATTTATGGAGCAGAGCTGATAATCACCGCAGCTATCACAGAGTTTGAAGGAGGAGCTAAAGGAGTCGGAGGAGGAACGAAGATTCTTGGTGTTAGAGTCGGTGGAGGAGTGAAAAAGGCCCACATAGCTTTGGATATCAGGATTATCGACACCAAAACCTCCCAGATTGTGGCAGCAACCAGCGTAGAAGGCAAAGCGACAAGCTTTGCTCTTGGTGGAGCGACCAGAATTGGAGGAAGCCTACCAGTTGCTCTGGGCGGTTTTTCAAAAACTCCAACTGAAAAAGCTATCAGAGTTTGTATCCAAAAAGCAGTCGAATACATTGTCAGCCAAACCCCATCTGAGTATTACCGCTATGAGAAGTAACTGAGTAGAATTAGCTCAAAACTCAAATCTCAAAAGTTAGAACTTTTTGACGAAAAGAACTTTTTTTTAATCCCCCTTAGCGTTTTAAGGTCTACGTTTTATTAAGAGTCACAGAGCCACTGGGTTTTTCCATTTTTACGCTTCCCTTGAACTGGGCACCATCCATGATCGAAATACGGGAGGC
>JAUWYH010000212.1 GCA_030615975.1 Candidatus Aminicenantota bacterium | reverse complement strand
CCGACAACAGGACGAGAGAAAGCGCAGGCTACTTGAAGGGCAAAAGTGTCTCCGCTGATGAGAAGAGAAGCCTTTTTTACCAGGGTCATGACTTCTTTTAAGGACAAAAAAGGAATAAGAGGGACGTTGGTTTTTTTACTTACGGTCAGGGCCATAGTTTTTTCTTCTTCTGTTCCCCATAAAAGAAGGAAGAAAAACTCCTTTCTCTTAAGCCTCTCGATCAATTCAATCCATTTTTCAGGGAGCCATCTTTTTGTCTCCCAGCCTGCGCCGATGTTGATGATGATCAATTTTTTCTGTCCATCATAGCCAATACCTTTCAGCTTTCCCTTGATTGATTCGAATAATTCACCGGGGAGGAAAAGAGGAAATTCATATTTTTTCTCACGCACTCCTATCCGGGTGAGAAGATTCAAGTTTTTGGTTATTACATGAATATTTTCAGGGATTTTTCGAAATCTCTCAGTATAAAAAAGAGAGGTTAAAGGTTCTTTTAGATTTTTCCTGTGGAAGCCAATCCTTTTTTGGGCACGGGAGAGAAAGGCAATAAATCCTGATTTGACCAGTCCCTGAAAATCAAAGGCGATTTGATTCTTGTTACTAAGCTGTTTTTTTAGACGGAAAACTTCAGTCCAAAATTCTCTTTTGTTTATCCGCCATCCAGCTGGGTGGATTGTGATGATTCTGTCGATTCCAGGAATAAAATCGAGGATTTCCTTCCCTTTTTCTTCTACTATCCAGGAAATTGTTGCCTCGGGAAAGTTTTTCCTTAATGCAGAAAAGGCAGGGAGGGTGTGAATGATATCCCCGAGGGAACTCAGTCTGATAATAAGAAAATTTTCCATTGTTTGAAGTTTAAAGATTATTCTTGCTTTTTATTTTGGTCCCAATTTGTTTAATGAGCTGAGATGTAGACTTGACCTTTGGGCCTCCAGTTATGGCAATTTCCCCTCCATAGCTTTTGACGGTTTCTTTTTCAGGAACTGTTTCCTCTGTGTAATCTGAGCCTTTGGCGTGGATATCAGGCCTCAAGGCAAGAAGGATTTTTTTTACATTTTTTTCCTCAAAAACAGTGATGTAGTCGATAAAAGAAAACGATGAAAGAATTTCCACTCGTTCTTTTTCGTTCAAAATAGGCCTTCCTTCTCCTTTGAGTTTGCGGATGGAGGTGTCGCTGTTGAGAGCTAAAACCAGAATATCTCCTTTTCGTCTGGCCTCTTTTAGATATCTGATATGTCCAACATGTATCAAATCAAAGCAGCCGTTAACGAGAACAACACATTTCCCTTTTCTTTTCTTTTCTCTTATTATTTTTTTCAACTTGGAAAGGGAATAATGTTTTTTCAATTTTAGGAAACGATGGCCTCTTTGAGTTCTTGAGAAGATAAGGTGGCGGTACCTTTTTTCATGACAACGAGGCCTCCAGCGTAGTTGGCAAGGAGCGAGGCTTCCTTGAATGTTGCCCCACAGGCCAAAGCCAGGGTAAAAACGCTTATGACAGTATCTCCTGCACCCGTGACGTCGACAATATCAGTTGTGCCGTGTATCGGGATGGAGAGAGGGGGTTTGTTTTTTTCGAATAGAATCATCCCTTTTGAGCCCCTTGTGATGAGCATTGCATTTGCTTCTGTCTTTTTTAGAAGATTCTTTCCGGCTTGTTTGAGAACCTGGATGTTATCGTTTATCTCGATTTTTAGGGCCCATTCTACTTCTGGTTCGTTTGGAGAAGCGACTGTTATGCCTTTGAAATTCAAAAGACGGAACCGGGAGTCAAGGGTTACAGGTATTTTTGTTTTTTTGAAGCCGGGAAGAATTTGATTAAAAATAGGCTCTTTAACCGTGAAATAATTATAGTCAGAAATGAGAAGAGCATTTATTTGACTTAGCACATCCTTGAGTATTTTCTGAAGCTTTTGTTTTATCTTATCTGAATCTGGTACTTTCCCTTCCTTGTCAATACGTAAAATCTGCTGTTTTCTTGTGCTTTCCTCGCCAGCAAGAATCCGCGTTTTTATGGGTGTTTTATAGTTTCTTTCTTTAAACAGACATTCGGTGGATATTCCTTTTTGCTTCACTATTTGAATGACTTTCTCTCCAGTTTTGTCGGAACCGACAACACCTATAGGAAGGGGAGTGGCGCCTAGGGCTTTAAGATTGAGGATAGAATTTCCAGCTCCGCCAAGGGAAAGTTCTTTGGATTTATATGTGAGGATGAGTACAGGAGCTTCGCGGGAGATGCGACGGGTGTTGCCATATAGATATTCATCCAGGATAAAGTCTCCCCATACAGCTATCTTTGTCTGGGAAAAATTGTCCACAAGATAAATAAGTTTTTTCTTTTCTTTATTCACTGAACTATAGTCAAAGATTTTTATCAGAAAAGAGATAAAAGGTCAAATTGAAGAAAAAAAATGCTTACTCTTTTATAATTGATTTTCATAACAGAATTAAATGTGCTATTCTTACCGAAAAACGGATTGAGGAGAGAGAAGATGTTAAAAATAGAACATCTTTCCAAATCTTTTGATTCCATAAAAGCTGTGGATGATATCTCTTTTGAAGTCAAGAATGGAGAAATATTCGGCTTCCTGGGACCTAACGGAGCAGGAAAGACTACGACTATCTCTATGATTTCTGGACTTCTCAAGCCTGACGCTGGAAAGATCTTCATTGGTTCTCTCGATTTAGAAAGCAACCTCAAAAAAATTAAGAAACTCATGGGAGTAGTGCCTCAAGAGATGGCTTTCTATGAGGAGCTCTCAGCAAGAGAAAACTTGTTTTTTTGGGGAAAGCTTCAAGGAGTCGGGAGAAAAATTCTGGAAGAGCGAATCCAATATTATATGGAAAAGACAGGACTGGAGGGAAGAGAGAACGAGCCGCTAAAA